>PUNG01000139.1 GCA_003551675.1 Thermoplasmata archaeon | reverse complement strand
TATCTGATAGGTGCTTTTCTTCTTTGCATTTGAAACATGTGGGTAATGGAAACGGGGTTTAAAAACCCCTCGTTCCAACCCACATAAAACTTATAACCTTGCAAGCATTCTACACCCTAAAATATTATGTTTAAAGTTATAAGATTTATTTTACAATATTCGAACAAATAAGAGAGTGAATCGGGTCCCAAAACACGCTTAATGAGTACTTCCGATACCCTTTGGATATATCACCGACAGTAGGAACAGTAAAGCCATACCTATCACGGCAAACCATACAAGGATAACCACCATCGAAGGGAAAGTTATTATCATGAATACCAGATACAACAGATAGATTATCAACAGAACCGTGGCAAGGGTGAGCGCAAGGTAAGCGGTCTCCTTTTTATCGGAGGTCCAATCGGACCTGCCTCCTGGATATTTTACTCCGATATACCCTATCATCACGAAAGACAATATGACCAAAGACCAAACAGGCGATGCACCGAGAGATAGAAGGATTATGAATCCAACGACCGCCAGCAATATAAGTACGTGATCTCTCATCTAGCTTCTCTCCTCTTCGAATCTTTCAGTCGACTCCAACATATATTCATTGATCGAGGACGAAGTGTCTTCTATCACTTCTTCGAGTATCTTCTGTGTGATCAACGCTTTCTTTTTCCCTAGGCTCAATGCTTTGATCTTAGCTTCCTCTATACAGCCTTTGATATCCTCTGAAGTCAGATCCTCTGTTAGCTCTGCAAGCTTACCGTAATCTAAGTCGTCCGAAGTAGGTACCGATTCTAGTTCATTTATTATCAATTCGGTCCTCATCTCAAAGTCCGGTACAGGCACATGGATCGTCTTGTCAAATCTTCCTCTTTGGAAGAGGTTACTCTTTATCTTATCGGGATAGTCACTCGTTGCCAGTAACGCTATATCTTTTTCGTCTTTCAAGTCATCGAATAGATTGAGTAGTGAAGCCAAAGCTTTAGGTGCCGACATCCCGGATATATCGACGCCGGCTATCTTTTCGATGTCCGATATAACTATGACCGACGGGGCGATGTCTCTCATCTCTTTGAAGAGCTGTTTGACCGCCATCCGTCCTTCTTCTGAAACAACCTCTTTGAATTCTCTACCGGAGATAACCCTCATAGGGATCCCCACATCGTTCCCGGCGGCTTTTATAAGATCGATTTTTTGACAGCCTTTGGGACCGTACAAAAGAAGGTTCTTAGTACCGGATATACCAAATTCATCCACAAGATCCGATTCGGTCAGCGGGAAAAGGATCTCATTTTTCAGTGTTCTCTTGGCTTCTGTGAGGTTGGGAATATCTTCCAAACTGATCCCTCGTTCCATCTCCGGTCTTTTAGCTTCGTGCATCTTCCTTTCGTATTTGGACCTTACCCGTTCGTACTCCTCTCTCATGGAAGGCGTGATGCTGGGACTGATCTTCTGAAGTACTCGGTCTATCTCTTTTTGAGTTATCTTTTCAACACCGCCGCTCGCCAACGACCTTTTCATGGTCAATGTGGCAGCTTCTTTCGCCAAATTGGCAAGGTCAGCACCTGAAAAACCTTCTGTCTTCCTAGCTATTTTGTTCATATCTACATTTTCAGAGAGCGGTTTATTTTTGAAGTGTATATTCAAGATCTCCTTTCTTTCTTCTTTATCCGGAGGAGGTACGTAGATGATCTTATCGAACCTCCCCGGTCTCAGTAAGGCAGGGTCCACCATCTCAGGCTTGTTGGTCGAACCTACCATGATTATACCTTCGGCTCTGTCCATACCGTCTAACTCCGACAAGAGGAGTGAGAGTAATCTAGGGGTGACGTCGTCGGCGGAATACATATCTCTCTTTTTCGCTATGGCGTCTACCTCATCAAAGAATATTATGCAAGGTTTCCTCTCCCTAGCGGCTCTGAATAATTTCATCATGCTGTCTTCGCTCTCACCGTACCATCTAGACATCACATCTCCACACTTGACGTTGATCATCTCCACATCTAGTTCAGTGGCTAACGCCTTCATCATCAAAGTCTTACCGCATCCTGGTGCCCCGTATAGTAGTACTCCTTTAGAAGTCTCAACACCGAACTTTTCTGATATGTCGGGTCGGAGCAGCGGGAGTAATATACTCTCTTTCACATCTTCCTTCACATCTTCAAGTCCACCTATATTTTCAAAAGAAGTCTCTGCTCTGTCTGTCATCTCAGCGATCCTAGTACCTACATCCGATACACCTAATCTGGAACGATAATACTCCTTGAAAATACTCTTGGTCATGAATCCTACCCCCTGACTCACATAAGCTAATGCGATACCTCCTGCGACCAATGCCACCGTGAGGATCAATCCCAAAGTATCCATCTCGGGCAGATAGTCAAAGTAAAACAACCCTATCAAAGGTGAAGCACCCAAGATCAGCGAGCTGGAAATAGATACCTTCCAATCTTTTTCTGCAGGATATTTGAGCCATTCGCTTATCTTACTAAATTTGGGCCCCCTGGCTTCGATGATCAAAGACAATATATAGATGGCGAGGCACCATAAAAATATCTGAAAGAAAGGCACTATCGACGCTCCAAAGTTATTGGATAGTACGGTCCGTATCACATTGGCGTTTGCATCTCCTATGCTGCTGAGAGCACTACCTAAAGAAGAAGGAGAAAAAGACGAAACCACTGGTCTATCGAACCTCATGAATGAAGTCTCGTGTGAGGCTGATGTGACCAATCCTATCAACTCTAAATTTCCGCTGGTCGAGAGAAGAACTAAAAACACGCCCGCCGCAGCAGTGGAGATTATGGCAAGGAATGGGGTGAACAGCACCACGGACATGACAGGAACAAGGTATACCGCTCCAAATCTAGCTAAAAATACTATGGAAAAGACAAGAAAGCCAAATCTCCAATCGAAAAAGGAGGCTAGCATGACAAGTAGAGAAAATACAAGGAACACTAAACCGAACTCCGGGGTTTGGTAAGCGGCCGCACCCGTGACGAAGATAGCGAGGATCAACAGCGCATTAAGAGGGTACTTGTAAGATACTGCGCCGATCACCAGGGATAGCAGGAATACCATCCACCAGGGATAAAACGGAGCAAAGGATAAACCAAAAATAGATAGGAAGAAGAAACCTACGGGGATCAAAAATTCAGGCTGCTGGGTTTCCTTTAATATCCTATCAAATACTTTTTCTGAGATCATATGATCCGACGAGCTTTTCTTACCTTCGTCGCTGGCTATATCGATCATCTTTTCTTCTTTTCTCCGATAAACCCATCCTAAAACCAGCAGAGGAACCAACAAGGCGCCCAATAAACCGGCTAGAAGTGTTTCCTGGGGAAAAGAGATGATATCGTGCTCTAAAGTGGATCGAACCTCTATATCAAATTGAAAAGTTGCTTCTTCTTCGCTTTCCTCACCCGTCAATCGTATGTTCCTTACCTCGGATTCATCTCTATATTCTACGAATATGGTGTATTCACCGGAGGTTAAAGGTTCTCCGACCACTATCTGGCCTTCTTCAGTGAGCCCCTCAAATATCAAATTTCCCTCCTGGTCTTCGACCCTTACTTCAGATCCTTCTACGTACTCCTCATTCAAAGAATCATAAACAACTATCAAAGGTTGTATCAATCTTTCTTCTTCTTGGACCGTATAACTGAACTCTTCAGATACCATCAGATTTCCATGAATATCGGTTGCTTCAACATAAAATGAGATGGATGTATTTTCAGGATACGGAGGGATGGTAGCCACCCACAAGTTTTCTTGCTCTTCAAAATGAGCGGCGGCACTTTGTGGATCGGTATCTGGTTGATGGATCATAGCACTCACCACCGCCGAGTTGATCTGAACATCGTTCCGTTCTGCCTCCTCTGTCATCCACAGTGTCATCTCTACTTCTTCGTCGGACCCGGGTGAAGTAGGTTCAAAATCGAAGTGAAGATTATCTTCAAAATCGTCAGAGATCCAGCTGCCTTCTTCACTGACCGTATAAGTGTGATCATCGGAGCGATACCAATCTATTTCATCAAAAGTAGCGTTGATCCAGAATCTTATCTCCGTTCCGGCATCATGGTACTCAGGATCTATCAAACCGTTCCTCACGGTTTCGTTCTCTCCTTCCTCCATTATTATACCCCCTGATTCTGAAAAGTTTTCTTCTTCCTTTCCTCTGTACTGGAAATATAGGTGGGCATCGGTTATGTTTTCTGTAGTCTTACTCTCTACAGTTATCCACACACCCTCGTCAGGATTCGGTGCCTCAGGGGTGTGATCCAAGTCAAACTTTTCATAAAAGTCCTCTTCATCTAACATCCTTGTATCCTCTTCTAAGATGCCAAGGGTCGCTCCTGAAAGAACACTTATCATCAGTAACCTGAGAAGCAAACCTACCACTATAGACCGGTTCATCCTGACATTACCCCAATTGAGCTTATCTACATCCATCTTTATCATCTCTCATTCAACATATAACCAAAACCACTACTTTCTTTATCTTTTTCTTTCTTCTCTTCAGAATCCTTTCCGGCTCTCATACTTATACCTTCTTTCTGTTCCATATCCACAGTATCTTTCAGCGCCTCACCCATACCAAGACCTATGAACGGAGCAAAAAGAGCTTGGTAGCCCGTAGCTTGTGTAACGGGTTGTATCGCCGCCTGAGGTACCAATGAGGCCGTACCCATGGGAGGAGAAGGCATGGGAAATATCTCAGGAGGCGGAGGAGGCGGTGCCGCTGCTGGTGGAGGCGGAGGAGGAGGCGGAGGAGCCCCTGTCTGAATTATACCATAGATAGAATGATCTGGAAGTGATGTAAAATTATGTTCGCCGCTCCAAGGCTGTATATAGTAAAGACCGGAAGCTTCGCTGAAAACCGATTGGTGGCCTCTCTTCCTAGTACTGATATTGAATCCAACGTTCCACTCATCGCCGAGACTCATCACTCCGTCGATATCCCATTCAACGACTGTTCGATTTTCGATCCTCGTAACGTTAGTAGGAACGCGTGAGAAAGAATCTGTATCAACCTGAATATGCTCTTTGAATCCAACTTTTACACCTATATCTTCACCGGTTTCATCGGTATAGAACTGGTCAGAGATCTCAAGATACGTCTCGACCAACTGACCTGCCTCTTCTACATGATGATATTCACCTGAAGTCGTATTCGCCATCCAACGGAGGAGCGGGTCATTAACATATTCCCCAATACCTACAGTGATGATACTTATGTTGTTTTCTCTGACCATATCCATGGTCTCTTCCGTCACATTGTAAGTGGGGTAACCGTCCGACAGAAAGATCTGCAGGCGCTGCTTGTCTGGATCACCCCTTTGGATCAACTCCTCCGTGGCCTTATAAATGGATTCCTCGTAGTTGGTTCTTCCACCCGGCTCTTGGGCCATCTCTAAACTCCTTTTCACACTAGCGTAATCCTCTGAAAGACGATGCTCTAGCGTGGCATTAGAAGCCAATTTTACAACCCCGGCTCTGTCAGGAGAGACCATGTTGTCAACATAAGCTTGAGTAGCATCTATGCGCTGATGTTCAGGGTCCCAGATCGCAGAACCTTGGGAAAAATCGACCACCATGATGGTATCCTGGGGCTCGAACTTCAGCGCCCTCTCACCGGTGGCCTGAAAGGATAGATTCATGCTCATCTCTTTAGGCTCTCTGTTGGATTGAAGAGGCCAGATTCTATCCCTACTACTGTCCGATGATACATCAAAGTACGGTCCTACCTCGATATCTTCCGAAGTGAGAGCTTCTCCAGTACCTACTGCCGAGAGCAGCACTAAAGAAACGAAGAATACAGAACCTATCATCATCATATACTTGGTCCGAGGCATCTGCGACATCTCACCTCAGTCTTTATCAGAGGGTAGATCGGCATCCATTACAGATCCCATCAGATCTTCTTTTTTTGAATTTTCTTTATCCTTCAAGGATAATCCGATCTTCTTCAGTTCTTTTTCTATCCTGTTTTTACTTTTCTTCCCTATGCCTTTGATCTTGAGTAGGTCCTCTTCCGTTTTATCGGTGAGGTCGGAGATAGTAGCTATACCCTGGCCTTTCAATTTTCCCACGAGTTTATCGTTCATATCTAGCTCATCTAAGGTTTTCTCTTTGTATTCGGATTCCAACTCGCTCTCCTCTGAACCTTCGTCTTCTTTTTCAGATGAAGATCTAACGGGTGTGCGCTCTTTAGCTTCGTCTTCTTCGTCCTGGTCTTCTTCATCTCTTTTCCATCTCTGTTTCACTTCATCTCTACCGAGATATATCAAGAATATCAACAGGATTATCACCAAGATGAATACGATCCCGGGTAGATTAGACTGGAATGATTCCCAATAATCTCTAGGATTTTCTACACTAAGAGAACCTGAATACTGTTGGGCGTTACCCGCTTCATCTTCCGTTCTTATCACATAGGTGTAATCTCCATCCTCTTCGTCTTCCGCATCCCACTGATACATGTAAGTATTGTTCTCAACCAACATCATGTCGTGCCATCCTCTACCGTCTATGTTTATCTGGATAGAGTCAACTCGTGATACACTTGAAACGTTTAGAGAGAAAGTGGTCACGCCCTCTACCGTTGTTTCGTTAAGGAGAGAATCAACAGGCTCGATCATCTCGATGGTAGGAGCTGCGTTGTCCACTAGCACCTCGAATTTTCGGTCCATCTCGTTTCCCGCATAATCTTCAACCCTGACCAACGCTTCGAATGAGCCACTCTCATCTTCACCTGTGAGCTCAGTGGTGTCGAGTACATAACTGTATACATTGGGGTCTGCGGTACTTTCCATGGGTTCGGGAGGTATGTCCAAGTCTGTGAATTCTATGGTTATCTCCAGTACTTCCGAGTCCACAAATACCTCTATCTCTTCCGTGCCGCTGATGATCTCTTCTCTCCTTGGCTTTTGCATCCTTATGGACGGCGCTAAATTATCCACAACGACGGTGACTTCTCTTTCCGTGCTGTGTCCGGCCTCATCCGTTGCTCTCACAGTTATGGTGTGTTCGCCGTCGCTCAATCTGGTGGTATTTAGTTCTTCAGTTATCGGAACGAAACCCGAGTCATCTACAGAATACTTCACATCCCGTAAGAATTCATCTTCCGCCGTGACGTTTATATCAACTACGCCCCGGATGTATTCTCCATTCTGCGGCGAGTGTATATCTATTACCGGAGGATTGTTATCTACATTGAAAGTGATGGTTTCCGTTTCGACCTCGTTGCCTATGGGGTCAACCGCCTTAGCGCTGAAATTGTAAGTGCCGTCGTCTATATTTCTTGTGTCCAGCTCATAAACGTAATAGCCACTA
The DNA here is from genome assembly GCA_003551675.1 of Thermoplasmata archaeon. Lineage (GTDB taxonomy): Archaea > Thermoplasmatota > Thermoplasmata > Halarchaeoplasmatales > Halarchaeoplasmataceae > Natronoplasma > Natronoplasma halalkaliphilum. The sequence continues at coordinate 26,036 of PUNG01000139.1, read as the reverse complement.
TCCGAATCGTAGGTGAGCTCTTGGATAGAACCAAAGATATCTGCATCTACCCTATCCACCTCCACGCTATGTCTGGCATTTACTCTGAATTGGAACCAATCTTCAACGAACTGATCTTCCACAGGACTCAATATCGATATCTCAGGTTCAGTGTTGATCACCGTGACCCTTATGGTCCTCACGACTTCGTTTCCCGCCTGGTCCGTGGCCTTTATGTCCAATCTGTGTTCTCCGTCAGAATATCCTGTGGTCTCCCAAGGAACGATTATCGGGGTCCATCCACCTTCATCTACGCTGTAATAAATGGGTCCTGGAAAAGCGTCTTCGACTGTTGCGTTTATCCTAACATCTCCCGAAACGTATTCACCATGCTGAGGCGAATGGATATTCAATTCCGGATCATGATTCACTACACGGAATTCAACGGTATCGGTTACATTTATTTTACCGGATAAGTCTCTAGCATAGGCTGTAACGTTCCAGTAACCGTCTTCGGCCTCGAGGGTCGTGTCTAAAGTGGCCTCGTAATAACCGCTGCTTGGATTGTAGATCGCCTCTCTAGTCCACTGTCCCTTATGAGGCTCTTCCCTGACCAAGGAATATATGTCGACCATGACGTAATCTATCCCTACTTCATCCGTAGCGTCTATCTGAATTGTGAGATCCCTTTCTATGAATTGATCGGATACTGGATTCAGGATATCTATCTTGGGTTCATGATTGTCGACAGTGACTTCGATCTCGTTCAAAGTCACATGACCTATGTCGTCTCTAGCTCTAACTGTGATGGTGTGTTCACCGTCTTCTATGGTGGTGGTATCCCATTCCGCGGTCCATATGTCTCCGTCTCTTTCCATATCATTCCACGTCCGCTGATTTATCCTATAATCGACCTCGGGAACGAAAGGACCGTCTTCGACCTCGGCCGATATCTCTATAACATCGGAAACAAAGCTACCCTGAACTGGTTCTATATACTCTACATCAGGAGGATTGTTGTCGATAAAGAACTCTACTTCCTCAAGGTCCGTCTGGAAACCGGCCTCGTCCACTATTGTAGCGTTGTACATGGCCAGACCGTCCGTGTATCTGTGAGTCGCCACCTCGAAAACATAGGACCCGAGTGTATAATCATAATACATGTCCCTTGTCCCTATGTCTTGTATATCTGAAGCATCTTCACCTTCAACTTCCAGGAAGTTGATCATCACTTCACTGATCCCTATCTTATCCTCAGCATTTACCTGGAACGCTACTCGTTCCTGAACGAAAGTTCCGTCCGTGGGAGTTATTATCTCACCACTAGGTTTCGTATTGTCAAATATCACTTCCATGGATTGAGATGTACTCAAACCTCCGCTGTCTATAGCCTCGAAGGTCAATGTGTGTTCACCGTCGGTGAAAGCCGAAGTGATCAAAACATCACTCCAGATATCGCTTCCCTCATCAGCCATGGTTCTCCATTCACCATCATCGACCCTATACCTGACTTCGGATAAGAATTCGTCTTCAGCCTCGACCCTTACGTCTGAATCTCCACTCAATATAGTTCCTGGTTCAGGTTCCAGCATAGATAACGTCGGGGCTTCGTTGTTCACGTAGAAATCTACAGGGCCCAATTCGGTCTCCCATCCTGCTTTGTCTTCTACCGTGGCGGTCAAATTGTAGGTTCCATCCTCTACAGCAGATGTGATAAGAGTTACTTCGAACATACCGGTCCCTGTGTTATACTCTGCAAGATAACTTCCGTTGAAAACATCTATCACCACTTGATCTATACCGTTTTCGTCTTCCGCGGAAACCTGGAACGTGAAACTATCCCTTATGTATTCACTGGGATAAGGTGAAGCGATAAATCCGGCGGGTACCTCATTATCCACAATCACATTGATCGTATCCATGGAGGAATGACCTATCTCATCTACGGCTCTAACGTCTATACGGTGGGGACCCTCGCTGTAATTTGTTGTATCCCACTCATAAGTCCATGGGTCCTCTTCTTCCATGTCTCTCCAACTGCCTTCGTCTATTCGCACTTCCACCGAATCAAGGTAGATCTCAGTAACATCGGCCTCTATGGTCACATCACCGTCCACGTATGAATTGGTGAGTGGATTTTCGATGGATACCACAGGAGCAGTATTGTCAACACTGAAGTTCACATCATCGGTAGTATAACTCCATCCTGCTTCGTCCAGGATGGTTGCATTTACACTGTAATCGCCGTCGTCCATAACACCCGTATTGAGGCTGTATTCGTAATATCCGGTCACTTCGTTATAAGATGCGGGATAGCTTTCGTTGAAAACATTTAGAATCACAGAATCTAAACCAACCTCGTCGCTGGCAGATACCCTGAAGGTATATGTTCCACTTATGAACTCGCCGCCCAGCGGTTCGATGATCGCCCCGGTAGGAGGCGTATTATCTACTTTTACATTCCTAGTTATCTCGGTTTCGTGTCCCACTTCATCGACGGCTCTGAACATCAATGAATAAGGACCATCGGGGACTGCAGTGGTGTCCCATTCTGCGGTGTGATTCTCCAAAGTGTCGTCATGATCCATTGATTCCCAACCGCCCTCATCGATCCTGTACTCCACCGTTTCTAAGAAGTCACTCTCTACTTCCGCCATCAGGGTGTACGTACCCTGTAATATCTCACCGGATTCAGGAGAATGCACGGTCATGGAAGGCGGAGTATTAGCCACCTGGAAATCCACTGATCTGTTCTCACTCTCGTGTCCCACCGCATCCCAAGCCTGCATATAAGCAGTATAATCTCCATCGGAAACCGTTGAAGTCCTTATGCTTCTCTCATAATAGCCGGTCACCTCGTTATATATCATGGTCGTTGTTGAACCAAAGACCGTCAGGTTCACCCTTTCGACCCTCACTGTGTCCTCCGCAAGGGCCTGGAACATGTAAGTGCCCTGGACAGTTTCACCTTCTATAGGGGATACGATCTCTAAACTAGGTGGATTATTATCCACGTATATCTTAGTTGAAGATTGACCCGTCAGACCGGCTTGATCCGTAGCCTCCACCGTTATCTCGTGCAGACCGTCGCTGACGGTGGTGGTGTCCCAAGAAGACGTCCATTCTGGAGGACCTCCGGTCATTGGCTGCCAGGCCTGGTCATCGATCCTGAATTTTACTTCGCTGACTATGTCATCCGTTTCCACTCTCACCTCAACGTCCCCGCTAACGTATTCGTGATCAGAGGGATATTCTATGATCGGATTCGGCGGTGTGTTCCTTGTCTCAAAGGTGACCGTTTCAGAAGTGTATACAGATCCATCATCGGCCGTAGCTGTTGCTTTGATGGTGGATAACCCGTCTGGGTAAGCCTCGGTGTTGACATCTCTTTCCCACAAACTAGTAGCTGAGGAATAAGCCACTGAGAGTGTTCCCAGCTCCGACATGTTGCCCCCAAAAGTCAATTCAAGAGCTTCGATATCTCCTTCGGTATAAGATGCATCCGCTTGGAACGTGTATTCTCCAGATACGAGTTCACCTTCTAGGGGTGAATGTATGCTTGCATCCAAACCAGGGACGACCTCCAATTCGACCGTAGTAGTGTGCTGTATACCCCCTCCATCACCCAGGATCGTTATCTCGTAGGTATCAGCCTCTATCTCAGGTGTAGTATGAACATGCAAAGTCGTCTCATCTGGATATGGCTCAGTGAGTGTCGATTCTTCTAGTTCGTATTCCAATTCCGTAGAAGGAGGAGATACATCGACGACGGAAAGTTCAACATCGTCTTCGAATTCATTTATGGCACTCACGTTTATCTGATATCCAAAATCGCCTCCTACGCCTACTCTTTGATGAGCCGGTCTCCCATCGATATAAAAATTCTCTTCATCCTCTACTATCAGTGTGACCTCAGCATGATCTTCGGTCCCTGCGTCATCTGTGGCCTGTGCCGATATCCTTAGAGTGTATTCATCAGATCCAGTCAGCTCCGACGTATCCACGGAAACAAAGGTCTCATGGACCGTATCTCCTTCAGGATATAACTGATCCTTTCCAAAATCTACATCAACACCATCCGGTTCTGGTCCCACCCATTCATAGTCCAAGTCGATGGGATCGACCGCACCTTCAGCGGTCACGGTCAGATCATATTCAGTGCTCATACCTGGTGATATCAATCGAGTTTCGGGTTCTGCAGTTATCTGGTGGCTGCCCGACAAAAGGATATCGTACTCTTGGTAAGGCGGGTTTTCCCTGTTATGGTTCAGAACTACGACACCGTACCATCCCGTCTCATCCGGAGTGAAGTCGGTTATCTCTTCATCTATCCCTCCATCTTGGTGTATCTCTCCACTGGCTAATGCGTCTTGGAACACGGCGGCGTTTCCTTTGACTATGTGATAGCTCAGATGTGTGCCTGATTCATCCATATCAGGGATGGAAAGATCGTAATTTCCTCCCTCGTAAAGATAAGATGAGTACACATTGATGAGAGGTGGTTCCCCCTCAGTGCTACCAGGAGAACCAAAAAAGTTTCCGCCTTCATCTCCGGCGATCAACGCGCTTGTCCGAGTTTCTCCTACTTCCAAAGGACCGGGTTCTTCTGGATTATCTCCATATAGGTCACCATAGTGCGAATCGGATTCGATCACATAGTTCATCTCATCACCCTCGCCGTACTCTTCTCCATAATAGGGCAGTACTCTGGCGAAAAAGGCAGATTCTGAATCCTGATCCGGTTGTTGCATCACCACGGCTTCTAACTCTCCCAACCCACGATAAGACGCGACCACCATCTCTTCAAAGTCGTAATCTTCATACACTTCAAGATCAAAATCGGCGGCCACTCCTCCTCCTTCTTCCGGTAAAAGTGCTACACCGGTGTAGTGTCCATAGGCGGTCAGTTTGTTCCTGTTTGGAAGCATCTCGTCCTCTCCTGGATTGAACCACCAACCGTCACTTGGCACCGTAATAAACTGATTATCCGGTTCGTGGTTGTTCAACGTGTATGACTTTCCTCCTGTAGCCGATGCTCTCGCGATCGGTGCAAAGAGTACTACGCTAGCTACCAACAAGCCCACTATAACAAAAACAGCTATCCTATTTTTTTGCATGACAAACACATCTTTGTTTATGAGTAAATCTCCTATTATTTAAATCCTTTTTAACAATATCTGAATTTGGACCTAGGCCAGTCTCCCTTTGATCTGTAAAAACTTCGAAGGCAAATCCTTTATAACACCTATCCATCCTTTCTTAACGAAAAGTGATAATATATGAAATTGAACTTTCTTGGCAGTGCATCCAGTGTAGGTCCGCTTTCACTGGTGATACATTACGAAGACATGTCCTTGATATTCGACCACGGTATGCTACCCGCAGACCCACCCGAATATCCACTGAGGCCCCCCCTAGTGGACATGGGGTTTTTGAGTCATTCTCATCTGGACCACTGTGGGATGATACCTTCACTTCTCAGGCAGAACGATATACCCATCCTTTCGACCCATCCGACCGTGGAAGTCGCCGAACTGCTACTTTATGACAGTCTGAAGATAGCCAACATAGAAGGTTATCCAAAACATTTTGAGAAGATAGATATCAAAAATACCAAGGCGGCTTTCGACTTGGTAGGATACAACTCAAAGAGGGACATAGGAGGCATGGAGATAGAGATACATTCCGCAGGACACATACCGGGTTCAAGCATGTTCGAACTCAAAGGAAACGATACCACTCTTTTTACTGGAGATATCAATACCAAAAATGCACGTTTGATATGGGGTACACATCCCGTTGAATGTGACAATCTTGTCATGGAATCCACTTACAGCGGAGAAAACCACGAAGATAGAAAAGAAACAGAAAAGAGATTTTTAGACAAGATCGACGATTCTCTAAAAGCAGGAGGACAAGTCATCGTTCCCGTCTTCGCAGTTGGAAGGACGCAGGAGATATTGATGGTCTTGAACGATAGAGATTACAATATATGGTACGACGGGATGGGGAGAACCGTGAGTAGAATCTACTTGAACCACGGAGGATTCCTGCGCTCGCCTAAAGCTTTGAAAAACGCCATGAACAACGCAAACGAAGTCAGATCCCCTTCGACTAGAGAGGAGGCAAAGGATGCCGAAGTCATAGTAACTACCAGCGGCATGGTGGAAGGAGGGCCCGTACTTGAGTACATGAGAGATATACGTAAAGATCCAAATAGTTCCATATTGTTGACAGGCTATCAAGTTGAAGGCAGCAATGGAAGGAGACTATTAGACAACGGGATGATCAGGGATAAAGGTGCTACTTTACCAGTAAAGTGTGACATAGAAAAATATGATTTTTCAGCACATGCGGGTCATGATGATCTAGTAGAGTTCGCTAAGGGTTGTGATCCTGAAAATATAATACTCTGCCATGGTGAAAAAAGAGAAGAGCTAGCTGACGATCTGTCGGAATTTGAGGTGTACACACCACAGGAAGGAGAAGTAGTGGAGCTGTAAAAAGTTCATACCAAATAAATTTATAATGGCCCATGATTTACAAGAGGTATGGATATGTGGTATTTCTCGGCTGCGAGACTCGGGATAGGTTCCATCTTTTTGCTTGTGGCGTCTATAAGAGATTTAAAGACAAGGAGGGTACCTAACGAACTCTGGATGGTCATGGGTAGCATAGCTATCGTCCTCTTGTTCATAGAACTGTTAGCGGTTAGAACTTGGTTCGTGGATGATATCGACTGGATAGATCACGTAAGCTGGACACACTTTTTGATATTTATACCCATAATCGTTATCTTCTCCGAAGCGTTCATCGAGAGACCACCTGTCTATTCGAAAGGTAAAGTCGATCTAAAAGTTCTCGGCTGGCTTTTACTACCATTGATCGTTTTTGTTTTCATGCTGAATTCCTTAGCGAGTTCACTGCTTTTTTGGACCCTTGTTATGATACCCGCCATGATGCTGTTCGCTTTCCTTCTGTATTTTTTCTACATACTATATGGGGGTGCGGACGCCAAGGCTATCATAACTATAGCCATATTAGTTCCATTTTACCCTTATATACCCCGGGTCACCAACTGGACATTATCTTCCGATCTGATCCCAATGATGCAGACGTTCTTTCCGTTCACACTCGTTGTCCTTCTAAACGCATCCATAATAGTGGCCGTTTTCCCTATAGGCTATTTTTTTATAAACATATTCAAGGGAGATATCGACCTTCCCAAGATGTTCTTTGGTTTCAAGAAAAGAACACGAGATATAGAAGATTCCTTCGTTTGGCCCATGGAATACTACGAAGACGGTAAATTGAAAACCGAACTTTTTCCGCGTTCAAACACGGAAGAAAAACTAGATTCTTTGAAAAAACACAAAAGAAAATATGTCTGGACTACTCCTAAGATACCCTTCATAGTACCCATATTTATAGGATTTATGATCTCCTTTGTGATAGGAAATCCATTGATGTACATGATGTGAATGCGCTTGAGCCATTTACTAATAAAATTTTACGAAAAGTTTAAATAATGCTTACCTTAGTACACATCTAAGGTTTGAGAGAGATCATATTATTTAAGGAGGCCCCTCTATTGCAATCTAAAGGAGAGATCATCTGCATCACCGAGCAGGGTGATATAATAGGAAGGTTCCCTCACACCCCTCAGATGGGTACCACCGTTATAGATAAAAGAAAACAAAATCTAGGTGTAGTCGCATGGATCTTTGGACCGGCAGAGAGGCCTTTTGTTGAGATAAAAACCGGTTTTGAGCCTCAAAGAAGGATCTCCATATTGAACGAGCCGATATACCAGGAGGAGATATGATGGAAGAAAAAGTTAAAGTCGAGGAGGAAACTTCAAGCTCAGTAGAAAAAGTAACCCAATGTCCTGAATGTAAAAGTAGACACCTTGCCCAAGACTATGATAGAGGCGAATTGATCTGCGAGGACTGCGGATTGGTTATCGATAATCAATATATCGATGAGGGCCCGGAATGGCGTGCTTTCGACATGGCCCAAGAAGAGAGTAGGGCTAGAACCGGCGCCCCCATGACTGAGATGGTACACGACAAAGGACTGTCCACAGGTATAGATTCTTCAAACAGAGACTCCTATGGAAGGGCGATTCCAAGCAAAAAAAAGGCCCAGATATATCGACTTAGAAAGTGGCAGAGGAGGATAAGAGTTTCCGACGCAACTGAAAGAAATCTTGCCTATGCTCTCACCGAGATGGACAGGATGGCTTCGACCATGGGCCTACCAAAAAATATCAGAGAAACCGCAGCAGTGGTTTATAGAAAAGCCGTTAAAAAAAATCTCATCAGGGGTAGGAGTATAAACAGCGTCGTAGCGGCTTCTTTGTACGCAGCATGTAGAAAAGCAGGGGTACCAAGAACCCTGGACGAAATAGCCGACGCTACATCGTCCGATAGAAAAGAGATCGGAAGAACTTATCGGTTTTTGAGTCGTGAGTTGATATTGAAACTAAAACCTACCAAACCCCAAGAGTATTTAAGTCGTTTCTGCAGTGAACTCGAACTGAGCGGAAAGGTCAAAAAGATAGCTAGAAATATAATAGATCAAGCTGAAGAGAGAGAACTTATATCAGGTAAAGGACCTACCGGCTTGGCGGCAGCGGCAATTTATATCGCTTCTATAAACGGAGGCGAAAGAAGGACCCAAAGAGAAGTCGCAGATGTCGCCGCAGTAACAGAAGTGACGGTTAGAAACAGATACAAAGAACTCGTAGAAAAACTCGATATAGATATAGAAGTTTGAAAAAAATTTCTGATCTATTCCAGTTGATGTAGGGTTTTTTAAACAGAGATTAGTAAACTTTATATAGAACATCAATTATCGGAAGTTTGAGAAATGATAAAATAGGTGAAGAAACATGATGGGAAATCAACCGATATTGCTGTTGAAAGAAGACACGGAAAGAGAAAGAGGAAGAGACGCTCAGAAGAACAACATCGCTGCCGCTAAAGCAGTGGCAGATGCTGTGAGAACTACGCTAGGACCTAAGGGAATGGACAAGATGCTCGTTGATAGCTTGGGCGATGTCGTCATAACCAACGACGGAGCTACAATACTCGACGAAATAGACATCGAGCACCCCGCAGCGAAGATGGCGGTAGAGATGGCCGAGAGCCAGGATGATGAATGTGGCGATGGTACGACTTCTGTTGTCGTTTTGGCAGGAGAGTTCTTAAAAAATGCCGAAAACCTCATCGAACAGAATGTACATCCCAGTGTTATAGCCAAAGGTTTCAGACTAGCTTCCATAGAGGCAAGAAGGATCTTAGAAGAAAGCAAGATCGAACTCGATATAGAAGATGAGGAGAAGCTACATGAAATAGCTATGACCGCCATGACCGGTAAATCGATAGAAGGGGAAAAAGAAAAACTCGCTGATCTCGCTGTAGATGCTGTAAAACACGTAGCCGAAAAAGAGGACGGCACGTACATAGTGGATATAGATAATATCAAAGTAGAAAAGAAGGCTGGTGCAGGAGTCGACAATACTGAACTGATAAACGGCATAATACTCGATAAAGAGAGACTACACGAAAACATGCCCGACGAAGTAAAAGACGCAAAGATCGCACTACTCAACTCCGCCATGGAGATAAAAGAAACCGAGATCGATGCGGAGATAGAGATCACGGACCCCGATCAACTTGAACAGTTCGTCAACAAAGAAGAGGAAACCATCAGAGAGATGGTAAACAAAGTGAAAGAGTCCGGCGCTAACGTACTTCTCTGCCAAAAGGGTATAGACGATCTAGCACAGCACTACTTAGCGAAGGAAGGGATCTTGAGCATAAGAAGAGTCAAAAAATCGGACATGAAGAAACTCTCTAAAGCTACCGGCGCAAACATCGTAACCAACCTCTCAGATCTAGAATCTGCAGATTTAGGTAAAGCCGGCTGCGTAAAAGAAAAGATGATCGGAGACAGTCACATGACCTTCGTAGAGGAGGCCGAAAAAGGAAAAGCTGTTTCTTTACTGTTGAGAGGTGGAACGGATCATGTCGTCGACGAACTAGAAAGAGCGGTACACGACGCACTGAAGGTCTCGGCGGTAGCCATCGAAGACGGTGCGATACTCCCAGGCGGTGGCGCCATAGAGATCGAACTGAGCAACAGATTGAAGAGCTATGCGGGAACCATCGAAGGTAGAGAACAACTGGCAGTAGAGGCCTTTGCAGATGCATTGGACATCATACCAAGAACATTAGCTGAAAACGCAGGAATCGACGGGATCGACGTACTGATGGAACTGAATACGGCTCATGAAAAAGAGAAACTCAAAAACCAAGGCATAGAGATAATCAGCGGAAAAGTATCGGACATGCTCGAGGCAAAGGTCGTCGAACCGCTGAGAGTTAAGACCCAGGCCATCGAGGCAGCTACCGAAGTCGCCAATATGATCCTGAGGATCGACGACGTCGTGGCCTCTAAAGGAGGAGGCGGCGGAGAAGAAGCCGGTGGACCACCTGGCGGGATGCCCGGCGGTGGAATGCCACCAGGCATGATGTAAGCCTTGACGGAAAACACACTTCCTAAAATCCTTTCTTATTTTTTTTAAATTTCTCTCAATCGAGATACATCTATCTTATCATAGTGCACGAATTCTGCCAATTCACGCCGACTAGAAGAATAGCGCTCCTGATCGGGATAACCCAATTGAAGTATGTCGGGTAATTCCATGTAGTCCGGTACTTCTAAAAGCTCTTTCACCTCTTCTTTTATCCCCTCTGGCTGGGTACCCCAGCTGAGTGTAATACCCAAAGAAGCCGCGGCTAGGCTCATGTTCTGAACCATGCTTCCTATACTTGCATAAACCACGAACTCGGCGGGCATCATATCAGGATAGGAATCCATCACTCGCTTATCAACGCAAACAGCTATCAGTACAGGGGGAGACGTATACCTCTCAGGAGGATTTGACATGCCCATGCCCTCTGCGTAGAGTTCTGCTATATCTAGCTTTGTCTTTTCATCCTTTATGACTATCAATTCCCAGGGCTGTTTGTTGCCTCCTGATGGAGACCACCTACCAGCTTCTAATATGATTTCAAGATCATCTTCATCCACTTCTTTCGTCTTGAATTTTCGGGCGGTCCATCTTTTCTTCATCAGCTCTATGATATCTTCATCCATATTTTCCCTCTCATGACTATCATCATAATAAAACAGGATTTTATATTTTTCCATGAGGTAGTTGAATTTCTGACATGTTTCACAAGTTTAATATATCTTTTTAATCATAGACAAACGGTCGACAATTTGCAACGCCTCATAGAGATGTTGATACCCGCCAAAAGGTGGGAAGAAGCCAAAGACCTGTTGGAAGAGAATGGAAAGGTCCTCGAATTCTGGTGTGAAGAGATCCCAGAGGATAAGGTAGTGATCAAGATACTCGTTGATGCCGATAAAAGCCAGACCACGATAGACAAATTAAAGGACAGATTCGGAAGATATGAGACATTTAGATTGCTTCTCTTCAAAGTAGAGGCATCTCTGCCCGTGGAGGAAGAAGAAACAAAAAAAGAGGAGAAAGAGGAAGAGGGCAAAGAGACTATAGGGGTGAGCAGGGAAGAGTTATATACCGAGGTCAAAGACCAAAGTAAGTTGAACAGAGTCTATCTTTTGTTGACCGGCCTCGCGGCCGTAGTGGCTTCTATAGGCGTTCTGAGGAACGATGTGGCGGTGATAGTCGGTGCCATGGTGATAGCCCCTATGTTGGGCCCGAACGTAGGTCTTTCTTTGGCTACGACCTTAGCAGATATCGACTTAGCCAAACTGGCGGCGAAGACCGCTTTGATAGGGATCATGATCTCATTTCTGGTCTCCATATTTATAGGTTTAGTCCTTGAGGTAGATCCTACGACAACCCAAATAGAAGCCAGAACCAGCGTGGACCTGCTCCACGTTGTTCTAGCACTTTCAGCAGGTAGCGCTGGAACTTTAGCATACACAAAGGGACTCTCATCTGCTGTGATAGGCGTGATGGTCGCTCTCGCTCTAGTTCCGGCCATAGCAGCTTCCGGCCTTTTGATAGGTTCGGGCGCTCTAACGCAGGGTTTTAACGCTTTCCTGCTGTTCTCCATCAACTTGATCTGTATCAACCTTTCAGGCGTTCTAACTTTCGTTGCTCAGGGTTTTGAACCCAGCACATGGTGGGAGGCCGACAAGGCAAGAAAACTCACAAAGAAGGCATTGCTGCTTTGGGTAACGCTCCTCGGCATCCTTATAGCGGTGATAATCTATACCCAGTACTTCTGAAGAAAGTGGGCAAAAGAATAACTTTTACGGTATATTGATCGTATCAAAGAGAAGAACTAATACCAAATCCAATCAAAAAATATTATATGCAAGGAATTATTTGACCGATTAGCGATGACGATGGAAGGTAAAAAAGAGTACTATCAAATGACCGTTAAAGAGTGTCTAGAGGCTCTGAACACATCGCCTGAAGGCTTGACTAAAGACGAAGGAGAAAAACGTCTGGAAAAGCACGGTAAGAATGAACTCACAGGTAAAGTACAGACGCCTAAGTTGTTGCTTTTTTTGTCTCAGTTCAAAGAACTTTTGGTATTAGTTTTACTCATAGCGGGCATCATCTCGCTTTTTTTGGGTATAGCTTGGGACGATCCAGGCAGTTTGAAAAGTGCGGCTGCTATGTTCATCATAGTTTTTATCAACGCGGTCATCGGCTTCGTTCAGAAATACAAAACCGAGCAGATCATCGAGAAACTGAAATCGTTGATCAAATCTCCTGCCAAAGTCAAACAAGACGGCCAGTGGAAAGAGATGGATCAAACGGAGATAGTTCCCGGTGACATAATAAAGATAGAAGAGGGAGATAAGATCCCGGCAGATATCAGGATCATAAAGTCTTTCAATTTGAAAACCAACGATTTTTCTCTCACTGGAGAATCCATGCCCCAGGAGAAAAAAACAAACGCTATAAAAGAGAAGGTACCCCTTGCAGATAGAGATAATATGGGTTACGTGGGAACTACCGTAGCTACAGGTAACGCCCAGGGAGTGGTTACAGCCACAGGTATGAATACCGAGATGGGAAAGATCGCGGATATGACCGAAGAGACGGGAGAGCTGAAATCACCTCTACAGAAAGAATTGGACCTGCTCGCAAAAAATCTCACCGCTATAGTGATCGTGATAAGCACCGCTCTTTTCTTCGTGGCCGTATGGCAGGAACTCGGAGTAGCAACCAGCTTTCTGTATGCCGTTGGTATAGCGGTATCGGCGGTACCTCAAGCATTGCCCGCCCAAGTAACCGTTGCACTTTCAACCGGTAGTAATAGATTGGCAGAGGAGAACGCCGTTGTGAAAAATCTTGCATCTGTTGAAACTCTTGGTTCCACCACGGTTATATGTACCGATAAGACCGGCACTTTGACCAAAAACGAGATGACCGTAAAAAATATCTGGTTCGACGGGAAAGAGTACCAGATGACCGGTTTGGGCTACAGACCGGAGGGGACCATATTGGACAAAGATGGAAAGGAACTTTCACAGGAGAAGATAAACGAAGTGGAGATATTGATGGATGCGGCCACCATGTCCTCCACCGCTGAGATACACGAGCCAGACGATCAGCACGATAATTGGTACGCCGTGGGTGATCCCACGGAGGCCGCACTGATAACCATGTCGACCAAACTCGGTACCCGTCACGAAAGAGAAGATGATGAGAACCCTGAAGTGGTGGAATTCCCGTTCGATTCCGAAAGAAAACGCATGAGCTCAGTACGGGATCTGGGAGAACCCTATGAAAACGAAAAGGTGAAAAAAGCTCTAGAAGGTGATACTGAAGGCATGAGGGTTCTCGCGATGAAAGGTGCTACTGACAGCGTGCTCTCCATAACAAAATACATCTACAAAAACGGCGAGATAGAAAAGATAACGGAAGAGGACAAAAAAAGGATAAGAAAACTCAACGAAAAATATTCTAAAAAAGCCATGCGGGTCTTAGCTATCGCTTACAGACCTTTAGATAAGAACAAAAAAGATTACAGAGAGGAGGAAGTGGAAAAAGATGTGATTTTTTTGGGTCTCACGGCCATGATAGACCCGCCGAAAGAAGGGGTCAAAGAGGCCATAGAGAGCTGTCACGATGCTCATATACGCACCTACATAATGACTGGAGATCATGCGATCACGGCCAAAGCCGTTGGAGAAGAGATCGGACTCGCAAAGGATATAGATAAGGTTCCAGTCATAACCGGTGGAGAGATAAAAGATATAGATGATCGAAGCCTGAAAAAGAAGATGAGAAAAAGCGAATCCATGATCTTTTCCAGGGTCGATCCCGAAGATAAACTCAGGATAGTCAAGTTGTTAGAAGAAGACGAAGAGATAGTCGCTGTCACCGGTGACGGGGTCAACGATGCTCCAGCGCTAAAAAGAGCACATATAGGGGTGGCTATGGGTCAGAAAGGAACAGATGTGGCGAAAGAAGCCTCCGAACTCGTTTTATTGGACGATAGTTTTCCTACATTGGTTCATGCCGTCAGAGAAGGACGGACCATATACAACAATCTAAAGAAAACCGTTCTAGCCTCCATGACCACCAACGGAGCCGAACTTACAACGGTTTTAGCCGGTTTAGCCATGATCGGTCTGTTAGGATGGAGCGAGTGGGCGATACCCATACTCGTTATACAGATCTTGGCCATAGATCTTTTAGCCGAAGTGATGCCGCTTACGTTTTTAGCTTATGATCCACCTTCAGAAGCTATGATGATCTCTGCTCCAAGAAGCCAAGAAGAGCATATATTGAACTTTTCGCGTTCCACGGAGGTGATATTCCTAGCTCTTTTGATAGGAGTGTTGGCCGTTGGAAACTTTTGGCTTTATTTCCATAGGCACGGGCTTTCACTGAGTGATGAAACCGCACCCGTCCAATACGCAAAGGCCACTGCCGTTACTTATTTGACGCTAGCTTATTGCCAGTTCGCCAATATAATGTCTAGAAGGTACGAGTACGATTCCATCTTCAACAAGAATTTTTTCTCTAATAAGATAATAGTATACTCGATAATGGCCTCCATCGGCCTGGTACTTCTGGGCGTTTACGGACCCTACATAAGTGATTTTTTGGAGTTCGCTAGCATAGGCTTGATGGAGTGGATACAAGTTCTGGGAGCCATGGCCATCTTTTTAGGTTTTTTCGAGACCATGAAGCTTATAAAAAGATCAAAAAGAGGATGATGAGAAAAGCGGGAATAAGTATCGCCATGGATGAGCATGGCCTTGAACAGATACGTTTTAAGAAAAAACCCGGCTAAGATGAAAAATAATATAATACACCCTCATCTTCCTTCGTCCATGAGCATGAAATTGAAGGAGATCTATGAAAAAGCTGTCGAGATGGGAAGAGACTCAGATATAAGAAGCGAAGATGCTCTAGAAAAGGAACTGGAGAAGGCTAGGGAGGAGTATGAAGAGCTGGAAGGAAAAGATAAAGAAGTCTTCGACCAGCAGCGTTTAGAAAATCCTTTTCACGATTCTAGACTTCTTTATGGTGATGCCGAAGCAGAGGTCGAGAGTGTATTAGTGGGAATAAATATAGACACTGGAGAAGTGATGTTAGCCGATAGACTCTCAGAAAAAGGAAAAAATATAGACCTGATCATAGGTCATCATCCCAGGGGTATAGGTCTCGCCTCACTGTACGAAGTGATGGATCTTCAGAAAGATATGCTCGAAGAATACGGTGTACCCATCAACATAGCTGAGGGACTGATCAACGAGAGGATGAAGGTGATCGAGAGAAAATTGAAAGGCGCCAACTTCAATCAGAGTTTGGACTCCGCTAAACTGCTGGACATACCTATGATGTGTATTCATACTCCATCGGACAACTTGGTCGATAGATTCCTGAAGGAAAAGATAAAAGAGAACGATTTTGAAAAGGTCGGTGATGTGGTCGAGTTTTTGAGTGAAATTCCAGAATACCACGAAGCACGGAAATTCAAAGGCGGTCCTTATGTCATGGTAGGAAATGAAGAAAATCGTGCTGGAAAAGTCGTCGTTGAGATGACCGGCGGAACCGGTGGAAATAAGGACTCCTACGAAAAGTTGGCAGATGCGGGTGTAGGAACCATAATCGGTATGCATCTTAGCGAGGAACACAGGAAAAAGGCCGAAAAACACCATATCAATTACGTGATAGCGGGTCACATGGCCAGTGATTCTCTCGGCATGAATCTGTTCTTGGATGAGATAGAAAAAGAAGGCGTGAATATCGTTCCATGCAGCGGCTTCATAAGACATTCGCGGAATTGATCCTTACTGAAAAACGCTCGATAGGTTTTAATCACACCCCGTTCTCTATAATACAATCAGATGATAGAGATAAAAAATTTATCGAAACGATATGGAAAGATAGAAGCGGTTAAAAACGTCGATTTTTCAGTTAAAAATGGAGAAATTTTCTGTCTATTAGGTTCTAACGGAGCGGGCAAAACCACCATAATCAAGATACTGATAGACCTTTTAGAAGCGAGCAGTGGCGAAGCTCTTATCGACGGTAAAAGTATGAGAGACGATGTGATGTCAAAAATGCTGTTCGGTTATCTTCCCGAGCAGCCTCACCTATACAAAAGATTGACCGGAAGAGAGTTTTTGAACATAATGGGGTCGCTGAAAGGGGTAGAAAAAGAAAGACTTGATGAATTTATAGAGCTTTGGTCTAGAAGACTAGAACTAGATGGAAGGATGAATTCAGAGATGGGGTCCTATTCTAAAGGTATGAAACAGAAGATACTGTTCATGAACGCCATGGTACATGATCCCCCAAATCTCGTCCTGGACGAACCGACCGTTGGTTTAGATCCAAGGTTCAGCCAGTACATGAAAAAGAAGATAGAAAGACTATCCCATGAAAATAAGACCATCTTGATGAGCACACACATAACTTCCGTTGCCGAGGATATCGCCGACAGAGTAGGTATCATCGACAGAGGTGAACTGCTCACCATCAGTTCTCCGGATGATCTCATGGATAGAACTGGTAGAGATACGTTAGAAGAGGCTTTTGTCGAAGTGATCGATGATGAAAGAAGGAACGCTTGAACTGTTTTCCACCGAGATAAAACATTCTTATAGGGGTTTTAAAGAGAGGGTGGTAGAAAGGCCGTTCATGACCTTCTGGTTCATCATCCTGCTCGTGGGTGGATTCTGGATGGTACTGATGATGGTGGAACTGATACAGGGTATAGATGAGCTTCCTTTCACTCCTTCCCAGGGCAACATACTATTCGTCGTCTTTTTCGTGATCATGTCCAAGGCTTCGGTGGAGACCGTTGAGAACACCATGAGGAACCATCAGTTGAAACACTACTTTTCTACTCCCATCTCATTTCAAAAAGTACAGATTTCACGGTTTTTGAAAGTTTTCTGGTATAATCTTCTGTTGATAGCCCTTTCGTTGTCTATTGTATGTATACATATCTACTCCTTCGGATTCCAGCCTCCCATAGATGATTACTTCTTTTATAATCTGTATATACTAGGGATCTCTGCCCCCATAATAGGATTCAATCTGGGCGTGATGACCCAGGTGAAGAAAAACATCGTGAAGATGGGCCTACTGATCCTTTACGGGCAAAATATAACTCTGGTCTGGCTGGTACTACATTCAAACATCTCGTCTACAGTTATACCATATTATCTTTTGGCGATCTCACTTCTTTCCTTCGTTGTGCTCTTGACTTCGAAGAAATTATTTTGGATGGGGTGGAAAAATGGAACGTCATCTTCTTCATCTCAGAACCTCCGTTTCCACGGCAGCGGCGATATCCTACCTGGCTTTTTAGATACGTTGACCAGAAGAGTGGCCGAAAAGGAGATACTGATAAGATGGCGGAGAAGAGAGAGTCCGGCTAGTCTGGGTGTTACCGCTCTCATAGGAGGAGGACTGTTGTTTACATATATTCAACTGGGTCCCGATCCAGACCTGGGCCTTGGATTGGACGAGTTCTTTTATCCCGTACTCATAGGCATGGGACTATTCTTGGCGGTCACCCTGCAGGTTCTTTTTCCCACTCTATCGCTCTTCGGTAGAGAAGGTAAAGCCTTCTGGTTGATCCGATCCTTACCTGTAAAACCTAAAAATGTGATCCGCGGTAAGGTATTGGCGATATTATTGTTCAGTCCTTTCATACCTCTGATGGTGGCACTCCCTGTACCGATCCTTTTATCCTACTCGTTTGAAAAGATCCTATTTCTCTTCATTTCATCTCTACTATTGATAATCCTTTTGGGGGGCATAGGTGCTTGGGCAAGCAGCAAGTACCCTAATTTTGACGAGAGCGTTAACGGCGCTCCCGACGTCACTACCATGTACACCACCATGATGGTGGGCATGTTCTTTTCAGGTATCTTCGTATTGATACCCGCCTCGATCTTCATTTTGAATAGATGGTATGGATTGCTGGCTCTGACATCTATGCTGGCCATCACCACCGTTATTTTTTACATATTGTGTGGTAGAGCCGCCACCCTTTACCATGAAAGGGAGATGGATTTTTAAGCAGATATACACAATATGTTTATATCTACAAGATCATTAGGAACGGAAGTGTGATCATACATGAAGATATTATTAGCGATTACAGGCGCATCAGGGGTAGTTTATGGAAAAAGACTCCTTGAAGTCCTGAGCGAGAGAGACGAGATCCAAGTCGAACTCATAGTATCCGAAGCGGCTAAGGAATTGATGCAGACAGAATTGAATGTTTCATACGAAGAGGTCAAAAAGAATGCCGATTCCGTATACGAGCCTTCGAACTTAAAAGCTCCACCGTCTTCAGGCAGCTCGATATACGATGCGATGGTGATCGCACCCTGCTCCATGTCATCCCTATCCAAAATAGCCAACGGAGTGTCGGACAACTTGATCACCCGAGCGGCTAACGTATCTTTAAAGGAGAACAGAAAACTCATCTTGACCCCGAGAGAAACTCCCCTAACAGCTACCTGGCTGAAGAATATGCACCTCCTTTCATCAGAGGGAGCCATATTACTCCCGGCTATGCCTGGTTTCTATGGCTATGCGGACACCATGGAGGATCTAGTCGATTTCATAGTCGGGAAGATACTAGACTCATTGGAGATAGAGAACTCTTTGTATCATCGTTGGGATGAAGCGGAGAGACTCTGATAGTTTTTACCTTTCGTGGGTGGAGTCTTCTTTCTTTTTGATGATGCCCACGACGGCCATGATCAAGATGACCAGCATGATGATCGCCAGGACCCACCAATATTCCCTGGGATCCTCTTCCTCTTGAAAATGGACCGTGATCGATTTGTCCTCTTCCGTCATGTTGAAAGTTACCATATTTTTATCCTCTCCAAATTCCAGATCGTCTTGGTGGATCCCTTCTAGTTCCCACGCAGTTAATTCATAGCCATCATCGGGATGAGCATTCAAGGTCACTTCGGTTCCGTTTTCGAAAGCTTTGGACCATCCTTCTTCTATCATCTCGTTGTTCACTTCTACCGCGCCCTTGCCCTGGATATTCACAGTGAGTTCATACATGGCAAGTTCATCCTCACTTTCAGTAGTCAACTCGTAAAACCTTGTCCATCCTATGTCAGATCTGTCTTCGGTGAAATGATCCCCACCTAAAGAACCAAAACCGATCTGAAATAGGCTCAAGATCAACAGCAACACTACACCTACGACCGATACTCTTTTCTTCCACATCGTTAAATCCATATTTTCAATAGATAAAAAAATTTTGACTATGAAAACGCATCGATACCTTTTCGGTGTGAAGCGGATCAAGAAGAAAAACCATAATCTATAATAGATATGATTATTTTTCTATACCGATGAAGCTCACTATAGAAGAAAAACATATCAAAACGTTCATGCTAAACCAGGAAACGGCTTCGGAACTATCGATCCAGGAAGAAGATATACTTATAGGTAAAAATCCCATCAATCAGAAGACCGTGGCGGGACGAGCAGAGTTCAGTGATGAAATAGAAAAAAATAATATAGGCCTACCCAGGGAACTTTTTGAATCCATCGGGCTGGATACCGGTTTTGAACTCGAGTTGGAAAAATTTAGCTCCAAACCCACCAAAGTCAAGGAGATAGAATTCGGATTCGAAAATAGAGATAGTTCTAAAAAAGATCCGTTATCCATCGTAAAAGAGAACGAAAAGGAATTCATAGACTTCATCCAATATAAGATCTTTACTAAAAATTCAAAATTTTTATGGCCTGAAAAACAACTATTGGTATCCATAGAAAAGACTTATCCAGAGATAGGCAGGGATGAGATAGGGGACTTCACGGAGATAGAAGAGTTCAGTTATGTATGGGGAGGCAGTGAACTAAAATCCTTCGACGGCGTTCTATTGATAGACATGTCAGGCAGTATGGAAACAAAAGACCTGAAGATGGAAGACATAGATTGGGTCGTTGAACGTATAGACAGCGGTATCCAAGGTGAAATGACCTCTGGATTTTTAAATCAACTAAAGGAAAGGATGAATATAAAAAGGTCCGAAGGTGCGGCATTCTGCGCTTTGATGTACCTGGTCCAAAAGATAGGTAGAGGCGTAGGCGACAAGATATCCGTTATACCGTTCAGCACCGAAGCGATACCCATCAAATTTCAAAATGAAAATTATTTTTCCTCAAGAGTAGGAACCACCAAGGATGCCGCAGAAAACATAGTAGACGAGATAAATTACGCTAAAAGAGGACGTACTAACATATCCGGTGCTTTAGTGAAAGCCATAGAAGTCATAAAAGATTTTGACAGGGATAAGATGAAGATGATCGTTATGTTAACAGACGGAGAACCAAAACCTCCTTCTATAGATGATGGACAAAGTGTAAGAAGAACTGTAGAAGAAAGATTGGCTCCAAGAAGAGACGTCATCATAAACACCATCGGTCTAGGCCATGAAGTAGATCACCATCTTTTAGAAGAGATCGCGACCATGACAGGTGGGGAGTACACCTACGTCAACAGCTTGCAGGGATTGACCCAAGCCTATTCACGCTATGCGACTTCCATATCTATCAAAGGTACTTCATTCCTTGATACCGATGGGGAGTGAACTATCCCTCACCTTAAAAAGCCTTCAAAATCTTTGATGGAAACCGTATCTAGATCCACGTATCTTGACCAAATGTCGTATCTCATATCTTCGGCCCCTTTAAAAGACATATGTTTAAGTTCCCTCAAGAGTTCTTCAAAATCATGGTCGCCTTTTTCACTTCTGAAGACGATCATCTGCGACGGGGAGAGTGGGGGTCCCACTTTTGATCCATCTTTCAGCTTGAAAACACGGAGTAAAAGATTCTTCACGTAGGGCGTGTTCTCTACGCCCAACTTCTCAAAATAAGGGAACAATCTTCTTAAGATCACCTGCCAATCTTCGTATATGTAGTGAGGGGCCTCTTGTTCTACTAGATCGAATCTATCGGAGCGATCTTCATCGGTGTAGATCCTCCCCAACAATCCATCCTCTATACTTTGGTATCTGTTCTTTTTCAACGTTTTGGAGGAGATCGAAGGTGAGAACTCACCGTCTTCTTGGAAGCGATCTTTTACATAAAGCGCTATGGCCTGAAGTAGAAGTACGATGGATATACGATCTAGGGTGGTTATCTGGGTATCGAATATCCTGACCTCCACCGTGTCGAACCTCGTAAAAGGATAGATGTCTATCATGCGTAGCGATTCTCTGGTCCTTTCGAGCTTATGTTCCAAGTGCTTCTTCCCCTTCGCGCCTGATTCCGGTAGATAAGGAGGGGTCTTGAACTGCTCGATATTTTCCTTGAGCCTCATGTTATTGCATGGATCCGTGATTACCAAGTGTCCCAGCTCGTTAAAAGTATATTTCGGCACTTTCTTTCCTAAAAAAGGAGAGTTGGACGAGATAGCTATAAAATGAGGGATCATGTATCTGTAAGTATTGTAGATCTCTTTTTTCAGATCCGGGTCTTCGATACCTAGATGATGATGTTCACCGAATGAGAGCCCCTCCGAGTAATCTCCCATGGGGTTGGTACCGACAGACAATATGTCGGCATCGATGTTCAATTCTCTTACGACTTCGTGAGCGATGCGGTAGAGATTGTAAGCCCACCATTCTAATTCTTCTAAGTACTCGCAGGGAGGCGTCTGTATCTCGAGTATGTTAGTTTTAAAAGTAACGTGGGAATCTTTACCCAAGACCGAGTAAGATCTCTGGTCATCTACTGTGGAATAATCTATGTGGACCGCTTCGTATCCTTTATCGTCCTCCTTTATCACAACATCTCCTTTCCACTTTCTCTGTATCTCGTCACCTGCATCATATCTTAATTCAGCTATCTTTTTTCTAGAGTGATCTAAGACCTCTTCAAAAACTATGCCCATCTGATTTCCGTCCACCCATTCCCAATTTTCTTTGATCACTTGTAGTTCTACCTCGATACCGTGGGTAAAAGGAAGTTCAGTGAGATACGAACTGTCTTTACTTTTCTGGAAAAAGTCATCGTCTAGTTTTCTGTAATCTTTAACTTCTCCTCCTTCCATGACGAGGTAGTGATCTCGACTCAGGTCCGCGTCACTCATCAAAAACTTCGTAGCATCTCCTTCATGCACGGTATTTTTTACATGGAGTTTTTCTTTTTTCGCTCTGCAATTTGAGGATACCCATGATCTTGCCCGTGAGATCATGTGCTTCCTTTTGGTTTCCTCGGAGGATGACGATATCTTATGATAAGAATCGGAGGTCTTTAAATAAACACATCTATGATCGTCTACAAGAAAATGGGTGTCCGTATCGTCCTCTTCCTGTAAAAGCGATGATGTATCCCTGGGCTCGTCTACTTCTTCCAAGGTCATCTCAAACCTGCTGATGAAGTCATATTCTATGTCTCTGTATTGGAGTGTCTTACTTTCGTGTTCTACGAAAAAGATACCCACCAACCTGTCTTCAACGATCTTTACACTTTTTAAACCTATAGAGTTCGAGCCGGAAAACTCTTCATGGAGTTTGGATATGACTCGATGATAGGGTCTTCCACTCGACTTCCATCTTTTGATCCCACCTTTTAACTCGTGATGATCTACATAGCCGTGGATATCCTGCGTGGGAGCAGGAAGGGTGGATCCCTGTGCCTCTTCTTTATGTATCGAGATATCATCTTCTTTTGACGAAAAGTAGAGCAGGATGAATACGATCACTAAGACCACGATAATGGCCACGGTTCCAAAAATAACAAGTAGGAAGAGTTGAAAAAAAAGAACTTTAGACATGATTGAGGATGAGAGAGATACCTTTTTTGAATATTCGCCGATCATCATATCCTCCGATGTCTTCTATCATTCATTTCCTTACCCTTTACCCATAAAGTATTTTAATTTTATTATTATCTCGTAGTATATCGATGCGAGTTGAAGAAAAACAGCTCGATCACAAAGGAAGAGCAAAAACATGTCTGCGATCGTAACTATCCTTAACGCCGAAAAAGAAAAAAGCATCCAGATGAATCTCGATCCAGAAGAGACCATAAATGAGATAATACAGAAGTGTGAAGACTATTGGCTGATCGGCTATGGATCAAAAAGCCAAGATCGAAAAGAGGAGTACTCACTCTTGAAGGGAGATATGGTTTTGAACCCTGAAAAAACGGTGATCTCCTGCGATATCCAAGATGGAGACGTACTTAAATTCGTCAAAGGTTTTTCCATAGAAACTCCCGTTCAAGAAGATGAAAGCCGCGATGTGAAACAAAAGATAGAAAGAGACGAGTCGGTGATGCGGGCCAAGAGATGGTTAGAAGATAACATAGGTGTCGAATCTAGAAATCTAAGGATCGTAGATGAAAAAAATTGGTCCGACGAGGAAAAAGATCAGGAGCTCGTGATCATCTTCAAAGAAGTGGAAAAAGGAGATCATTTTACTGTTAAATTAAAAGACGGTTGGGTGAAGAAATACATACCCGTAAAGACAAGCGTTGAGAAGGTCTGATAAAATAGAAAAAAATATCTTCGTTAGAAATATAGAGAAAAAAGAAACAATCGTAACCGAGGTCGACCTGAGCATAGATGTCAGGGAGTTTAAAAAAGAATTGATACAGTTTTGGTACCCGAGCACGAACTCAGAACATTCGCTGTACTACCAAGGAATAGAATTAGAAGAAGGTGAACCGCTGAGTTCATACGATATAGAAGATCACTTCTTACTGACCTTTGCACCCGATCCATATATGAGATCTCTGCTACCGGAAGAGAGAAACGACCTCGGTGGTAAAAAAAGTATTTCGATCTCTAAACGCTGGTTAGAAGATAATATAGGAGTAGATCCAAAGGAACTGATCCTCACCGACTTTTCTTGTGTAGACCATGAAGAAATAAAAAAGATCAAATTCGAAACTAGAAAAGAAAGATCCGTATTTAGATTGACTTTATCCGAGGATAAGGTAGTAGATTATGACCATGGAGACCTATGTCAAAGGCGGCGATCCCAAAAAGGAGGGGTAGAATAATGCTACGTGTTGTAGATAAAAAAACGGAGACTGTGCGCACTTTCTTTGTAAATGATGCTCACCACCATATAGGAGAGGACATAGATGGAAACGAGAACACACCTATGGGCAAGAACGGCAGCTATGATCTTTCAAAGAAGTTAGAAGAAGAAGTCGTGAACATGTTCAAAGGTTCCGATTCGAGGTATAGGCTTTCAGAAGATAAAGCGGTATCGAAAACGCTCAACCCGGAACTGGACCATGAAGATCACCCTTATGGTTTATTCGACCAGATAGTCGTATTTCCCATGAAGGATCGTTTTAGAAATGACGGGGAAGTGCCTTTCTCTAAATCAAACGAAAATATCTCCCGATGGGTGAATGCGGAGTACCACAAAGAGAGGCTGATCGGATTCGGAAGGGTAGATCCCTGTGAGATAGATAAAGCTAGAAAAGAGGTTAAAAAATTTCCAGACCAGTATGGTCTAGTGGGTTTGAAAATTCATCCGGATTCGGAAAGATTCCACCTAGATTCTAAAGAAGTGATACAGCTCTACGTGGACTGTGCCAGGATGGGGTTACCCATAATATTCCATACGGGTTATCCCTCGGACGTTAAAGACATACACGACGGGATAAACAAGACCATATCTTTACTGGTGGAGAACGGTAAGGAAGAACTGGTGAGCCAACTGAACGTGATAGTGGGACACTGCAGTTACGTGGATGAAGACGTTTTCAGGTACTTGAGTCATCCGTGCATCTACGGGGAGATGTCCACCCTGAGCCAGCCCGAAGATTTTATCCGTTCCGCTGAAAATAACATCTCTCTTTCAGACTTCACCAACATAACTCTCAACGAATTCAAAAAAGACGTTAGAAATAAACTGAAATCTGACTTCTGGAAGATCTTTCAGGTCAAAACCCACTGGTCTAGCAAGATAATGCTGGGCACGGATCATCCCTTCCTACCAAAGGAGAACATAGTCGACTTGATGGAAGCTTTGTTCTGCTCGGAGCTAGCGGAAGGATTAGAACCTAGAACCATACAGAACATCCTGGGTATGAACCTTATCGCTCTGTTACCTTCCACCGTAGGGATACACGTGTCGACATCCTGTTCCGAACCATGATATATCACGGCCCGGAGAGGTCGATCTCATCTTTTTCTTCATCCGACATATCGTACTTTGAAGTCTCTTGTCCTTCCTGTGTATCTGAGATCATGTCGTAGTCCTCCTCTTCCCAATATCCTTCACTACCCTCTTCCTCGTCGTAAGGTTCTGAGTGTGAGGATGAAGATTTCGTCGAGATCGATATCAGTGCCAAGACGATAACGATTATCACTACAATCGATATCAAAACAAAAATCATATTCGAGTCCAAAAAACTCTCATCGTCATCGTCACCGTTATCATCACCGTTTATCGGTTCGGAAGCCTCCTCTACTACGATGCTGACCGTTCTCACTTCATCATCACCGATTATTTCGAAGTCGAACTCGCCACCATCGCCGAACCTTGCTTCTTCCGCT
>PUNG01000113.1 GCA_003551675.1 Thermoplasmata archaeon | reverse complement strand
GTCAAAGACACATGGTTTGCTGAATTTGATCGTGTGCAGGCTGCTCCTGCATCCTCAGATGAAGTCCTGCGGATGTCTTCGACTAGTTGCGATGGTCCTACGGAGTTATGTCCTTTACTATAGCTCGATATGAGTAAAGATATCGAATAGGTAGTTCCCATGGATAAAACAGAAATATCAGATGTAGTTAAATCCGAATTCGTCGAATCCAAGATGGGTTTGATGGAGATCCTTCGGAACGATCGCGTTCAGGCAGTTATAGGTTTAGCGATTTTCGGTTTGCTCCTTCTTGTTTTTAATTACTGGGCGATCGACACGGCTCAAGCACATCAATACTACGGGTTAGCCCTATTATTTTTAGCCATCTATTTTTGGATATTGACTCCGATATCCTACATATTTACTGCATTTTTATTGATCTCCTTTTCCGTGATCTTAGGCATCATCGTGCCTGAAGAGGCTTTTACCGGTTTCGCCTCTACAACTATCTTCTTTTTGATAGGTGCATTCATCTTAGGCTTAACCATCGAAAAACACGGCCTTCATAAAAGGATAGCTTTGAAAGTTTTGAAGAGATTTGGAGACAGTCCTAAACGATTCGTACTAGGTATTATCCTCATCGGGTCTTTTCTTTCCATGACCATGCCGGCACACGGTGTGGCGGCAGTATTCATACCCGTATTATTGAGCATTTATTCTGTTTACAAAGAAAGCGAGCTTGACCCCAATTTTGTAAAAGCCAGTCTTTTGGGTCTTTCTTTTTCTACCAGTATAGGTAGTATGGGAACTTTTTTAGGTGGTGCAAGGAATCCTCTCGCTGTTGAAATATACTATAGTGAAACCGGCAAGCACATCTCATTCGTCGAGTGGTTCATAGCCGCTATACCTCTAGTTTTGATCATGACTTTTATCCTTTATCTAGTGTTGGTTAAGTTATTCGACATGAAAAATGTAGATATGCAAAAACTGCGAGACAAAGTTAAGAGCGAAGTAAAAGATATGGGAGATTTTTCCATGGGCGAAGCAAAGGCATTGGGATTTTTGATCTCTGCTTTCGTAGCTTGGGCTATATTAGGGCAGCCCATAGGGATGGGAGTCGTTGCTGTTCTTGTCTCTGTAGTGATAGCACTTTCAGGCACCATAAGCTGGGAGGATATCGCTCAGAGACTACCTTGGGGTACTATCTTCCTTTACGGTGGTGCGATATCATTAGCATTTATACTCGGTGAAGCAGGCACCCTTCAGTTCGTTGCGACTTCACTTTTGGATCTAGCAGGAGAAAATCCTTTCTTGCTTCTTGCTCTCTTTGCGGTCCTAACCGCTTTTCTCTCTAACGTCATGAGCAATGCGGCTACAACGGGTGTTATACTACCCATCGCTCTTTCTGCCATGCTGGTGATGGACTTCCCCGATGTACTACCTGTTTTTCTTGTAGCTCTACCTAGTGCCTTCGCATTCATGTTCGTTGTAGGTACGCCCAGCGCTGCCTTGGTTTATTCTACGGGTCATCTTGAACAGAAAGATTTTCTTATACCTGGATTCATTCTTAATATAATTGGATTAGCTATATTCCTCACCATAGGTTTAGGATGGTGGAGGCTACTTGGATATTGGTAAATGGATTCGTGATTTAGATGGAAAAAGTGGAGATCGAAAGTGTTGACGACGCGGAAAAAAACGTCCTCTTGATCGCTTGTTATGAAAAACCGTACTCCAAAAGATCACTAGAGATGATCAAAGGGACCATCGAAAGGGAAAAGCCTACCAAGATCATAATACTGAAGATGGTAGAAGAACCAGAAGTTCCCGATTTTGCTGATGCACGTATAGGTAAAAAAACGAAGGAAGATTTTCAAGAATCTGTTATAGAAGACCAAAAAAGTAAGGTCGATGATTATACACAGGATGTTTTAAAAATAACCGGTGAAACCGGCATACCCACCGAAGTACATTTTAGAAAAGTGGAGGTCATCGCAGATGAGATAGTCAAAGACTACGAAATGATGGAGATAGACCATCTGATACTCCATGACGCAAATCGGGACCTGCTAGAAAGATTGAAAAAGGGAAAAGTAGAAAAGGACGTTGAGGATGAGATAGGAAGTGAAGACATAACATCGGTCTAAAATAACAATAGCTTGGAATCCGTCACGTAAGGCTTCAAAATATAGTGGTTCATATGTCTATAGTAAGACACGGCAAGATACATATTCATTGGTGCGAAAACTGCAATGTACCCCTAGTTGAAAAAGGGATATGTGGGTCCTGTGGTGAAGAGGCAAAAAAGGTAAAGGTGACTCCTCCTGGAGACGTAAGACCTGCATTCCAAGAAGATATAGAGTTGATAAAAAAAACCATCGACGGACAGTGGGGTAAAAATTACTCAGAAGAGATACTTTCTAAAGATAAAACCATAGTGTTGAACAGTACTCCCTACATGGACAAGATGGACGAAGTCGTAGTGGATGGAAAAGTCATCGGTACTATACGGTACAATCCTAAAAAGAAATTGGAAAAAAAAGAACCTTATGAGTTCATTTTGAGACCGTGGAAAACTCTGACAAAACCGGACAAGGGCTTTGTTGTGATAGATGAAGGCGCCGTTGACCCTATACTGAACGGAGGCAGCGTATTGAATCCAGGGATAATCCATGCAGATGAGGATATCATCAGGGGAGACGAAGTCATAGTGGTAAGTCCAAAAGGAGAGATCATCTGTTCTGGACCTGCAAACTTTCAGGGAAAAGAATTGGTGGAAAAGACCTCGGGAGTCGGCGTAAAAAACCGATGGAGAAGGTCTGGATACGTTCCTAAAGAAAAAAAAGCTACTTGGGACGAAGCCGTGGAAGCCAACGAACATATCATAAACAAAAGGGTAAAAAAGGCACTTTCATTCATAGACCATCAGATAGAAAAATACGAAAGACCCGTTGCAGTAGCTTACAGCGGTGGTAAAGACTCTTTGGCTACGTTACACCTTCTCTTAGAAGCAGGAAAAAAACCCGATCTCATCTTCATAGATACGGGTGTTGAATTTCCAGAGACCATAGAAAATGTAAACAAAATGGCCGAAAAGTACGATCTTGACCTTATGAAAAGAAAAACCAAGAGCGGATATTGGAACAATGTGGAGCATTTTGGTCCCTCGGCTAAAGATTACAGATGGTGCTGTAAAACATGTAAATTAGGGCCCACTGCACTTTTGATAAAAGAAAATTATGACCATGGTGTATTGAGCTTCATAGGACAAAGGAGATACGAATCAAGCCAGAGAAAAAAACAGGGAAGTACTTGGAGTAATCCATGGGTCCCCGGACAGCGGTCCGCTTCGCCCATACAAGATTGGACAGCACTTCACATCTGGCTGTATCTATTCCAAAAAGACGCGGAATGGAACCCATGGTACGAAAGGGGTTTTGAAAGGATAGGATGCTGGGTCTGTCCCGCCTCGGATCTAGCCGAACACGATAAGCTCAAAAAAGAATTCTCCCGATATGAAAGATTCCAGGATATTTTAGAACGATATGCTGAAAAAAATGATCTTCCAGATTTATGGATCCAACTTGGACTATGGCGTTGGTTGAGGACTCCCGAAGAGATGAAAAGGATCCTCCATGATCGAGTAGATATCGTTGAAGAAGTGACGGGACCCCATGAAAGAAAATCTCTTTCCCAGATGTTAAAGTATGAACGCACTAGAAACCTTTTGAATATCTTGTTTGACGTTAAAGAAGAAAACATAGAAGAATTAAACGAAGACGAGGTGTATCCCGTCCACAAAAAGGCTCTCTTGTGTGTCGAATGTGGAGTATGCGTAGGACGCTGCAGAAAGGATGCTCTTTATTTCCATGACGGTGTTAAGATCGATACTGATAGATGCATACACTGTGGAGAATGTCTGAAAGAATGTCCTGTGGTTCGATACGATTTTCGAACCTGAGTTCTTTTATAGTCTTATGATCATTTTCCTCAACGTTTCATGAGGAGCTTCAGTTTTTATACCCGTCGGAGAAAAATGCGTTCTTGAAGTCCTAAAACCTTCTTCTTTAAGGTCTCTGATGATCTTTTTTATAGGTGGAGGACGCGTTTCTAAAGAACTGCTCACTTCATTGGTATCGTAAAAGAAAGGTGGTAAGCTCATCTCATCCCTCCATAAAGATAGTACTTTTTCGCTTAAAGAGCCCACTGCATCCATATCTTTAAGCACGGCCTCTGAATGTAGTTTTCCCATCCAAAACGGGCCTGAAATAGGATCTTTTCTCATGTCTTTCTGCTCCCACCAATAGTCATGAAAGGTGATCTTTTTCAACTTATCAAGACACTTATCGGCTTTTTTAGCGCCTTCGCCTATACGAAGATAAGTCCGAAAATGATGTCCTTCGTAATAAGATAGCAGGGGTTCGACCCACCTGTCGTGTCTAGCGGCTTCCCTAACACAATAAGCGATCAGTGCTCTCAAACCGTTTTCGTGCCTACACCAGTTATTTTCCGGCTCAACGGAATACCTTCTTCTGCATGTTCTAGGATAAGTTCCGCAGAGAACCGAAGTATCTGTAGCAGTTACCCCTACCACTCCATTATGTGATACATATCTAGCGGCCAAGGGATAATAAGGAACCGGGGTCCCAAAAGGATCTACATCGACATAATCATACTCGTATCTGTTTTCGATCAAGTGCTTCTCTATGGAGTCGTTTGTGACCTTTACCTGTTCAGATACGGAATTACTTTCCACATTTTTTTTGATTAAGTCTACTGATTCATGGGAAACATCGTTGAGAGTAACGTTTGAAATAGAAGTTTCTTTCAATATCCTTAGGCCCCTTACTCCAGTCGCAGACATCCCATCCAGCGCTCTAGCTCCGTCCCTGATAAAACTACTCAAAAAAGAGATGCACGTATCTCTATTCATCTGCATGGACGGGTTATAGAAAACATCCTCGCCCGTTTTTTTTGGGCCCAGACCATCATCATGTTCAGGGACTAGAAGAAGAATCTTTCCTTCCTTTATCTCCTCATAACTCACTTTACATCGCCTTTGAGCTCTTCCTGTATCAATTCGACTACCTTGTAGGGAAGTAAATCTTTATTGACCTCGGTAAGTTCTAACATCCTAACGTCATCTCTTCTTCTCAAGTCCTGAAGCAAAGTATTTCTAGATTTTTTCTCGAAGGTGATTATCAAAGGTTTATTGACGTCAAAGATCGCTTTGACCATCTCACAGAATCTTTCGCTCTCCACCTGCATCTTGCCTATCTCATCTATCAGGACTACATCATTTTCCTCGGCTGCCTTTTTGATCGCCTTTACTCCGACTTCGTCCAGAGTATCTAAATTTACACCATAACCCTTTACTTCTATGGCCGACTCAAGGTCCAGGTGCGCAAAAACAGCCTTTTCTTTGGTACTCCAATCCATCACTTGATAGCCGATCCTTCTGTTGTCTTCCATGATGGGTTCGGTTATCATCCCACCAACGTCTATACCTTCTTCGTCTAGTTTTTCTATAATGGATCTGATGGTCTCCGATTTTTGCGTACCTAATGCTCCACTGATACCTATCTTCAAACTTTTAAACATGTACTATGCCTCTACAATTAACAGTATATGAACAACCAACTATTTATTAATTACCGGAATTTTCGAAAAAATCAGCCTATTTCCCGTATATACATCAACGGATAGTTCATATCTTCGATATACTCTATCATGCCTACCGCTCTCAGATCACCATATTCCACAACAACCTCCACCTCGATCATCTCTTCTGTTAATGTAGTATAATCGAAGGGACTCTTTTCACCGATCTCTTCATCATCCAGCCGTATGTTGACTTTGGCCGATCTTACGAAGGCCTGACTCTCGGTAGTTTCCTCGATAGCTCTTTCAAGTGTCTCTATATTGTGGGAACTGACCGGAGCTCCAACGAACTGGTGGAATAAAGCACCTAATTTGATGCCTAACTCGAAAGCTATCCTTTCACCATCGGTACAGTCGAAGTACTTATCGGCTACTTCCATCTTTTTTGTTAGCTTTTTATTTTTCTTTTTTCCTTTCTCTATGGTCATTCGCTATCACCGGTCCTAAGAAAACGTATCCTAAAAGAGCAGTAAACATGAACAATAAAAGTATTTTCCCTTGGTCCCGTCCTAAATATATTAAGAAAAAACCCAGGAGATTAAAAATAAGAAATACCGCGGCACCTATATTAGCCCAGGACCCCCTTATCTTTGGATATCTGATGGATGAATAAAGTAAAAAGCCAAGTCCCAGTATGACGAAAAGAGTCGCGTACGGATGATGCCATCCAGTTGAACCCCATCCCAAAAGATAAGAAAGATTTATTATAAGTATAGCCAAGCTGGGTGTAGGCAGACCGGTGTACCGCATATTTGTAAAGTTTTTATCCGCGAACCTCGCCAATCTCATGGTACCTAAAAAGACTATCATGAAGGGTACGAAAGTTGCTAGGGCGTTCTGTGAAGAATGCCATGCTCTGCCCAAAGAGACATCATAGAACGTAGAATACAACAAGATAGATGGTGCAAAACAAAAAGACACCATATCCGAAAAAAAATCAAGGTAAGCGCCCAATTCATGTTCTACATCCATATGGCGAGCCAAGTATCCATCTAAACCATCCAGACCCAAACATACGAGTATGAGTACAGAAGCAAATAAAAAGCGTCCGTCGACCACGTAAGTTATAGCTAAAAAACCTATGAGTGCGTTAGCTATGGTTATCATGTCCGGTATCGTCAAAGATAGGTCCTGTTTTGTATCTATAGGCATATCCATTTTAATCCCCTTCTTGTCCTGGAGTTTTTTTAACGTTCCAGACTCCCAGAGTGGTTTCTCCTGCTTTAACACGTTGGCCTTCTTCTACAAAAAAATCTATATCGTGGGAGAACTCCAATTTGACCTTGGATCCATACCTGATCATACCTATCTTTTCGCCTTTCTCTACCGTATCACCTTTTCCCACATATGGGACTATGCGTCGACCCACAACTCCTGAAATTTGCCATATCTTTATTTCACCATGGTCCGTGTCAAGCAAAAGGATCCGGCGCTCATTTTTCTCTTTCACATCGCAAAAAGCGGGAAGATGCCTTCCTTTAAAGTACTTTACCGCTTTGATTTTTCCTCTCCAAGGAGCCCTGTTCACATGAACGTCCCAAACGTTCATAAATATCTCTATATCGTTTCTACTTTTATCCAGCGAATGTACCTTTCCATCCGCAGGAGAGATGATCCCTTTGTTCGACTTTCTTTTCGGATCTCTAAAAAAGTAGATAGTAAAAAGTATGGGAACGATAAAAATACTGATAAAATACAATGAAACGCTCATTCCTAAAGAGAGATACAAGACTATGATAACGATCAAAGGGACCGAGGAAAATAACAAGGGTTTGCCTATGCCTTTAGCTACCATAACAAAGGAAAAGAAAAAGAGATAAAAGTATTTTTAGTTCGGTTTGGTGTTTTCACTATTGTACCTATACTACACTATCTAGATCACCGCTAGGATTAGCCATCACTTCATCGGCGAACTTTTCGCTCTCCGTGTGCACATTGGTTATGACCAGTAGTATCTTGACCTTGTTATCCATATTTTCTTCTACATTACATCCCCAGATTATCCTGGCATCTTGGCTTATCCTTTCGTTCACCATCTGCGCGGCTTTTTCCGCCTCGGCTACGGTCATGGATTCTCCACCCATCACTCTCACGAGGGCACCTTTTGATTCGCTCACGTCGACTTCACCCAAGAGTGGAGATCCTAAAGCCTGTTCAACCGCTTCCTCTATCCTCCTGTTAGGATCGTTGGATTCGCCTATACCTACCATGGCGAGCTCGCCGTTATCCATTATCGTCCTCATATCGTTGTAATCGATATTGACAAGACCGGGCTTGGTGATTATCTCAGTCATCCCTTTTATAGACTCCATCAATATCTCGTCCGCAACTTTAAAAGCGGAATTTATAGGTAGGTCCGGTACCAATTCAAGTAGTTTATCGTTGGGGATCACCACTGTAGTATGACAGTGCTGTTCAAGTTTCATCAGTCCTCTCTTGGCATTTCTCATCCTTTCTTTACCTTCGGCTTCGAAGGGTAACGTTACAACACCCATGACCAGTGCGCCTTCTTCCTTGGCCATGTCTGCAACGACTGGGGCAGCGCCCGTGCCGGTTCCACCGCCCATGCCTGCGGTCAAAAAGACTATGTCTGCACCATCTACGTATTTTTGTAGTTCTTCTTTAGAACGTCTTGCACACTTCTCTCCGACTTCGGGCCTAGCTCCAGCTCCAAGCCCGCTGGTTATCTGTTTTCCTATGAGTACCTTTTTCTGTGCGTGGGTATGAAGAAGATGTTTAGCATCTGTGTTGAGCGCTATCAACTCTCCACCAGTGATACCTTCTTGAGTCAGACGATCCAGAGTATTACTACCCCCTCCGCCTGCGCCAAATATCTTGATGCTAACCTTCAGTTTATCTACTAACTCACGGAGTTCTTCATCTTCAGGTGCATTTTCTTCCTCAGATTCTTCCTTAGTTTCTTCCTCGGTTTCGTCAACAGTTTTACCCCGTGGTTTTTCTTTGCCTTTCTTCTTTCTATCCTTTTCTAGAGCCTGACTGACTATTGATTCCATTTTATATCCCAACCATTTGGTTGAAAGAAATAATATACAACTATTTAAGTATTGTCTTTTTTAGTACGACAAAGCGATTTTGAACTCTGGATCACCGTATATTGCGTCTGATTAGTAAAAAAACGCACTTATTTTTTACCTATTTGTCTGACGAAATCAACTTTTACGTCATACATCCGTGAGGGATCTCATAAATTTTTTATCACAGGGTATGTTTCGTAAAGATATGAGCATGAAAGATGAGAAAAAGGTCCAAGACCTAAAGTTGAACGGTAGTTCTACGCTTTCAGAACTAGTTTCTCAGTACTACGATTCTGGTGGGTTCGTGGCTAAAAAGATAGGAACTTCAAGAAAGATATTGGATGAGATGTTTTCGGAAGACCATACTAATTTTTTATCGTTTCCGGCCTGTATCGTTTCTACCGGGACAAGGGGCATCATCAAAGAAGCCGTGAAAAGAGGATTATTCGATGTCATCATAACCACCTGCGGTACATTAGATCATGATCTAGCAAGGGTTTGGGAAGACTACTACCACGGAAGATTCAACGCCGATGACTCAGAGCTACATAAACAAGGTGTGAACCGTCTTGGAAATATATTCATACCTAACTCGTCATACGGAGAAGTGCTAGAAAATAAAATGCAACCTATCCTTGAAGAGATCGTTCAGGAAAAAGGAACTTCGTTAAACACTAAAGAGATCATATGGGAATTCGGAAAAAGGATCGATGATAGGGATTCGATACTTTATTGGGCTGCTAAAAATGAGATCCCGATATATGTACCAGGTATAACCGACGGAGCCTTCGGCTTTCAACTTTGGATGTACTGGCAAAATAACAAAGATCTTCAGATAGATCTGATGAGAGATGAACAAGAATTGTCCGACATAGTGTTTTCCGCCGAAAAAACAGGTGCGTTGATAATCGGTGGTGGTATCTCAAAGCATCATACCATCTGGTGGAACCAATTTACGGGAGGTTTGGACCGTGCCGTGTATATCACCACCGCAGTAGAATACGATGGTTCTTTATCCGGAGCAAGGGCAGAAGAAGCCGTCTCCTGGGGTAAGATAAGCGAAGAAGCGGACCACTGCACAATAAACGGAGACGCCACCGTTATCTTACCATTGCTCCTAGGTTCATTGTTCTAAAAGTAACAAAAAAAGTAAAAGAGAGAAGGAAAAGGTTTCAACTGTTGCCGATCACAGCAAAACTTCACTTGTATTCTTGACATGTATCGCAGTACCATCTGTCGTATTCATTTACAT
>PUNG01000108.1 GCA_003551675.1 Thermoplasmata archaeon | reverse complement strand
TGTATATCTCTGGATCCTTCACGTTCGCCTGCTCTTTGAACTCTTCCGGAGGCTCGTATAAGTCTTTGTCCTCCAATCGAGATTCTATCTTAGCTTCTTCATCTGCCATATTTAACACCTTATTTAGATTCCATCGGAACAAATAATGGCCGACTATTTAGGTTTTTTTGGTTGAACTCTCAAAAATTTCATCTATCTCATCTCTTCTTTCCTCTTCTGGAGTCTTTCATATTTTTGTTCGTACAATTCTTTACAAGACGAACAACATAGATAGTGCTCTTTGCTGTCCTTTTTCCACTTCACCGGTTCTCCTTCGATTGGTTTATTGCAGTAATAGCAACTGATATCTATAGGAATGTGCTCGTCTAAAAGGATATTCGGGATCTTGCTATCTTGATCTTGACTTCTCCATGTATCGATTATCTTTAATCCCTTATGATCTTCTATGATCTTTATTGCTTCATCGATCTGGCTGAACTCTCTGATGTAGAGTCCGATAAGGTATCCATCTCCTTCCAATTTTTCTAGACTGCGAAATAGTTCAAAACCGATAAAAAATTCTTTGACCTCTTCATGGGAAAGACTGTCGGTTTCGACTCTAAAGTAATATTTTTGGAGCCCCATCTTTCTGAAATCTATACCTATCCCAAAACCTTGGATTATCCCCATATTTTCCAACTTCTCAAGTTTTGAACTAACGGTGGGAGTACTCACATCGATCTTATCCGCAAGCACTCTTCGGGAGAGCCTTCCATTCTTTTGTAGTTCTACCAATATCCTCATCTCTGTTTCGTCTAGTTTCATACATCAAAGGAGAGGAGTTAGATGTTTTAAATTTTACGTTTGTAAGTTTTCGGTGGTTTTTTTTAACATCCGTATAGCGAAAATCCTTTTTATGTCCGTGAGAATGTAATCACGGTGTTATGATGGCAAAAGACCCTGTTTGCGATATGGAAGTAGACGAGGATGAGGCGGAGTTCAAAACAGTATATAAAGGCAAGATCTATTACTTCTGCGCCCCTGGCTGTAAGACTATCTTCGAAGAGGATCCAGAGAAGTACCTTTGATAGAATAAAAGATCCCCTTATTCCCGGGAAAGAGATCACCATGGATAAAGATAACAAAAAACAAAAAGAAAAAGTCCCCATCGAAGGGATGACCTGCGCTTCCTGCGCTCAAACCATAGAAGGAGCGTTGAATAAACAGAAAGGTATTGAGAAAGCTAACGTAAACCTCATGACTGAAAGAGCCGATGTGGAATTCGACCCAGACGAAATAGATATGAATAAGATCGCAGAGACTGTGGAGAAGACCGGTTATAGAGTTGGGAACAAAACCGAAAAAGGTACCGAAAATAGAACTCTAGAAATAACTGGGATGACTTGTGCATCTTGTGCAGAGAACGTAAAGAAAGCTCTTTCAGACCTAAAAGGTGTTACGGATGTTCAGGTGAATATAGCCACGGAAAAAGCTAAAGTAAGTTATTATTCGAATCTAGTATCTATATCCGATCTGGAAAAAGCGGTAGAAAAAGCAGGCTATGGAATAGCTCACGAAGAGGAAACTGAGACGAAAGCCGAAAGAAAGTTGAAGAAGACCAAAAGATTGATGACTTATGCTTGGATAGGTACCGGTTTGCTTTTGGCCTATGAATTCCTCTTATTACAGTTTTATGAATTGCCCGGCCAGATATCCATGTTGATATCCGCTATCATAGCTACTCCTGTTGCTATTCTGATAGGCTGGCCTACAGTACATTCCAAAACTTTTTCCGCCTTGAAAGGTGGAAACATAAACATGGAAACGCTGATAACTATCGGAGTTCTCTCCGCATGGACAACAGGGGTATTAGCGTTCTTCATAGATATACCTGCTTTTTTCATGGTGTCCGCGATGATACTGTCATTCCATCTTATCGGACAGTACCTAGAAGATAAAGCAAAAGGAAGAGCTTCCCAGGCGATCCAGAAATTATTGGAACTTGAAGCGGACACCGCGCGAGTTGTGATCAACGGTAAAGAAAAAGAAATACCTTTAGAAGAAGTGGAAGTCGGTCAGATCATGGTTGTAAAGCCTGGTGAAAAGATACCGACCGACGGTGTGGTCAAAGAAGGGAGCTCAGCGGTTGATGAGTCCATGGCCACGGGTGAGTCTGTACCCGTCGAAAAAGAAAAAGGTGATGAAGTCATAGGCTCGACCATAAACCAGGACGGTGTGCTGAAGGTAGAAGCAAAAAAAGTCGGAAAAGATACCTTCCTCTCTCAGGTAGTCGAGATGGTGGAGGACGCTCAAACCACAAGATTGCCTGTTCAAGCTCTTGCAGATAAAGTCACATCCAAGTTCGTGCCTGCGGTCATTTTGATCTCATTTATTACCATGGTGACTTGGCTACTTTTTACCGATCAATTAAGAGATGTTCTTTACTGGGCCGAAAGCTTACTACCTTGGGTCAATCCGGAATTAGGTACAGTGGGTCTCGTGCTGTTTGCAGGGATCGCTGTACTAGTCATATCCTGTCCCTGTGCTCTGGGTTTAGCTACTCCCACTTCAGTGATGGTAGGGACCGGGAAGGGTGCGGAGAACGGCATACTATTCAGGGAAGGTTCCGCTTTGGAGTATATACAGGATCTAGATATAATAGTGTTCGATAAGACCGGAACTTTAACCAAGGGCAAACCCGAATTAACGGATGTTCGGACTTTTGCTTATCCGTCCGATAAAGAACTCCTGAAAAAGGCAGCTTCAGTGGAAAACGCATCGGAGCATCCCATAGCTCAGGCGGTCGTTAGAGGTGCTATAAAACAGGATATCGAAATAACCACGGTAGAAGATTTTGAGAACGTGAGAGGAAAGGGAGTGAAAGGGAAAGTCAACGGTGAAGAAGTGATGGTAGGCACTAGAAAACTGATAGAACAAGAATCGAGTATAGATACGATACATGAAAAAGCTTCAGTACAAAGAAGGAAACTGCAAGATCAGGGAAAGACCGCTTTCTTCGTCGCTGTAGATGGTGAAGTCAAAGGAGTCATCGCCGTTGCAGATGAGCTCAAAGATGGAGCAAAAAAAGTCGTAGAGCAGATCAAAAGCTTCGGTATAAAGACCACCATCTTGACCGGTGACAATCAGAGAGTAGGAGAAGCTATAGCCTCTCAAGTGGGGATAGAAGAGGTAGAAGCGGACGTGCTCCCCGACAGGAAAGCTGAGAGGATAAAAGAGCTACAGAAAAGAGGAGGAAGGAACAAGGTTGCCATGGTAGGAGATGGTATCAACGACGCTCCTGCACTGACCCAGGCGGATATAGGCTTCGCTATAGGAACTGGAACAGATATAGCCATAGAGTCGGGAGATGTCACCTTGGTCAGAGGGGAACTTGAAACTATCGTTCAAGCCCTAAAGCTGTCCAAAGCCACCATGAAAAACATAAAACAGAATTTGTTCTGGGCCTTCGGTTATAACTCTGCAGCGATACCGGCGGCAGCATTGGGTTTTCTACATCCCGCTATAGCTGCTGGAGCCATGGCATTTTCATCGGTTACTGTAGTCACAAACGCTTTAAGACTGAAAAAAGTTCAACTCTCCGACAAAAAGACACATTGACACACTACTCAATATATCGGTATCATACGCTCCTAGTATCCTAAAAAAATATAGTCTATGGTCAAGTGTAGTATCATGCATAGTCATAACATATTCATAACCGGAAAACCACGCTCGGGAAAAAGCACGCTGGTTAGAGAACTGATAGCTGAAAGCGATAAAAAAGTTGTTGGGTTGAGTACTCCTGAGATACGTAAAGAGGGGGAGCGTGTAGGTTTCGCACTGAAAGACTTAGTTACTGGAGAAGAAGGTGTGCTAGCCCATGTCGATATCTCTGAGGGACCGCTAGTGGGAAAATACCGTGTCAACTTAGAAGATCTGGAACGATTCACCAAGGCCTGTTTAAAAGATCTACCCCATGATACGGATCTAATGGTGATCGACGAGATAGGCAAGATGGAGATGTTCAGTGAAGAGTTCAAAAAGGCGGTAGACTATCTTCTTCAAGCGAACATACCTGTACTAGCGGTACTTCACAGAGATCTTACAGATGAATATGGTTCTATGGGAACATTGTATACACTAGATGATAACTTCGAGGAAGTAAAAGCGGAGATATTAACCGATATAAGGTAAATTTATATCTCCTCCCGGATTTGACTATACCATGTCGAAGATACTTGGTAACTCCTTACCGGACGAAGTTCTTAAAATGCTCAGATCGAAAATCCCTACCGTAGTGGTGGCCACCGTTTCTGAAGACGGCACACCGAATACAACACCCATACACCTGATATATGCAAAAGACTCCAAAACCATCTTGATGGCCATGGCTCTCCAGCACAAAGGTACGTCTAACATAAAAGATAACAGAGATGTGATGATATGTATGTGTGAAAAAGGGGACATCAACGTATCCATAAAAGGCAAAGGAAAAGTGGTGAGGGAACCCATGATATGCAATAAAGCCATGTGTATAGTGCAGGTAGACATAGAGTTTGTAAAAGACGATTCCACTCATTCAGAAACCACAAGCGGCATACGCTACAGGTGTGTTACCGAGAGAGGTGAAAATTTTATTCAAGAAGTCTTTACCGAGTTGGAAAAATATTCATCGTAACGATAGCTAAGAAACCAATTCTAGGAACTCTTCTGAATCATTTATATCCTGGAAAGCTTCATCCTCTTTGGCCTGCTCTTTGAAATCACCGTCCAAGTCGATCGCTCTCTTTAGGAAGTTGAGGGCCTTCTTTTTTTCTTCCTCTTGGGCACCGATCTTACTTTTAAAGTACCAAGCCTTTGCCTCTTTTTGGTCCCTTTTTACTACTTCATTGAAAGACTCCTCCGACTTTTCATAGTCTTCAGTTTCATACAAAACAAGTCCTTTACTCATCCTAACTCCGATATCATCAGGGTCTTCCTCGAGGGATTTATCGAAGGCATTTATCGCCTTTTCGTGCTCACCAAGGTGGTAGAAACAGGCTCCTTTGTTGTGCCACAGATCCACATTGCTTTCGTCCAATTCTATCAACCTATCGTAGGTTTCTAGAGCCTTTTCAAATTCCTCTCTTTGATAATGATACTCTCCTTTTTCGTAAAGAATTTCAACATCGTCTGGATCTAATTCTAGAACTTTTTCGTAATAGCCCATTTCATCATCATTTTTTTCGTACAACGCTTTATAGACCGCTTTAGCCTGCTCGATATCCCCTCTTTCTTTAAGCAGTTGCGCTTTTTTTCTCAACAATGCGAGCTCATCAGGATTTTGCTGTAAAATTTTGTCGATGAGACCAAGATCATCAGGACTTTTTTGAAAGCCTCTTCTGTACATCTTGTTAGCTACCTCTTCTTTTCCACTTTTCTCCAATTTTTCAGCATGTGTGATCAGGCGAGAGGTATCGTCCTGTAAAAGTTCCATGAATTTTTCGAAGGCCTCCTCATCCTTTGGATCTAAAGCCAAAACTTTTTCATAAGCCTTGACCGCTTTTTCAGTTTTATT
Organism: Thermoplasmata archaeon; assembly: GCA_003551675.1. GTDB lineage: Archaea > Thermoplasmatota > Thermoplasmata > Halarchaeoplasmatales > Halarchaeoplasmataceae > Natronoplasma > Natronoplasma halalkaliphilum. Next base: position 28,404 of record PUNG01000108.1, on the reverse strand, counting down.
CACTCTTTCAAAATATTCTCCCTCTATCTTCCAAAGTATAGGGTCGTCTGGATCTTGTTTTACTAATTTATGAACATATGAGATGTTAGATAAGTCCTTATCTATCATGTCCCTAAAGGCTTCCATCGCCTTGGGTTTCCAACCGAACATCCTAAAAATTTTTGCTCTATTCGACAGGGCTTTTTTATTTGTAGGATCCATTCTTAGGACTTTCTCAAAACATTCTATGGCATACTCCTCCATCCCATCCATGGCTAAATATACCAACCCTTTCTTTAGCACGGGAGTCACATTATTAGGATCCCTGTTGATAGCTTTCTCAAAACATTTTATCGCTTTTTTTTCTTTACCTAGCTCGAATAAGTCTTCACCTACGGTGGTAAATATATGGGAGACACGTGAAGGATCATCTAGTTGATCTTCGTTACTGATAACGTAGTTAAGTAACTTAACGTACTCTCGACTCGCTTTTTTATCTCTTCCTTCCGTACTGTATTGTCGAGCCTTTGATCGTCTTTCTTCTACCTCTTTTAAAATTTTCTTACCACCGCTTCCTAAACGCAATATATGCCTCCATTTACTTATCTAGTTCTTCATTTTTTTGATCCATACGGTCGCTCCCATATTCAGCGAGATGTGATATAAAATCTTCGGTATTTCAAGCGTTAGGATTCGAAAATGTTAAGTACATATCTCCGATTGAGCTCAAACATGAGTCAAAAATTAGCATTTATTGGATTCGGCGTAGTAGGGCAAGGTCTTGCGGAGATACTCATAAAGAAAAAAGAAGACCTTCAAAAAAGGTACGATTTCGACTTCGAAGTCGTTGCTATCTCGGATATGAAATTGGGTTCGGTGTACTGCCCTGATGGACTGGACATGGAAAAGATCATGGATATGGTTGATGAAGGAGTTTCATTGTCTAAATATCCAGGATGCGATACGGGCTGGGAACCCATGAAGACCATCGAAGAAACAAATGCAGATACCATCATCGAAGTTACATTCACAGATATGGAAACCGGTGGACCGGCTCTAGATCATGTAAAAGCGGCGTTGAAAAAGGGAAAGAACGTAGTCAGTACAAACAAAGGCCCAGTTGCCCAAAAGATAAAGGCGCTTCAAAAGACAGCGGAAGAAAACGACGCCTATTATAAATTCGAAGGTACCGTTTTAAGCGGCACTCCAGCCATCAACTTGGCATTGATGACTTTGGCGGGTTGCGAAATCAAGAAGGTAAAAGGCATCGTAAACGGTACTACCAATTATATACTGACCAAGATGGAAGAAGGTATGGGATACGAAGAAGCTCTTCAAAAAGCCCAGGACCTAGGTTATGCGGAAGCCGACCCTACAGGAGACGTCGAAGGGATAGATGCTCAGGGAAAAACACTCATACTAGCGAATACCTTGATGAACGCGGATCTCGAATTAGAAGATATCCAACGGCAAGGCATAACTAGATTGACTTTGGATGATATAGAAGAAGCTAAAGAAGAGGGTTATAGATGGAAGTTGATAGCTCAAGCCGAGAAAAAAGATAGCAGGGTAGAAGGAAAAGTGAGCCCAGAAAAAATACCATCAGATCATCCTTTAGCAGGAGTGATGGGGCCTACCAATGCGATCACATACACTACTGACCACCTCGGCGAAGTGACTATCATCGGTCCTGGTGCAGGAAAAGAAGAAACAGGTTACGCCCTTTTGGTTGACTTGTTATCCATATACGGTTGAAATATAGGAGTAAAAGAAAAGGAAAAGTTCTGTCACTCCTTTTCTATCTCCAACTCTTTTAATTTTTTCTCTGTGGGCACACCTTTCTCATCCCATCCTCTTTCGTCGTAATACTCTTTTAACATCTTCCTTATCTGCTTCTCATCCAATTTTTCACCGTCGAGATGTTCTACCGGCGTTGGAGTCGAGAACTGTTTAGGGACGTGCAAAGTATCTTTTATCTCCGGTTTCTGCTTCAAGTTGAACAAGCGTTCTAAGTTGTAAATCCTTTCGCCTGTCCTATATATCTCTTCACCGGTAAGGTCTAAGCCCAAAAATGCGTTAACGATCTCACTCATGAATTCCGGTGAGTAAACACTCCTTCCTGTCAATTTACACGAACCCAGGGTGTCGTGCATAGTTATGTAATTCTCCCTCCATGCCACGTATCTTTTGTCTTCAACCGCATTTCTGTCTTTCTCCATGTCTACCCACTCGCCTTTTTCGTTTGTGGATCTTCCTCCTCCGAGCTGGATACCATCGCAGTCCGAACGTAGATGGCAGGCACCTCTGGTAGAAGTGTAAAAACCGAGACCCATACCTTTCAAAGCCCGGGGATCATAAGCAGGAGGACTGAGTCCGTTGACGTGGACCGCTAGTTCTTCCTTGTCGTATATATCACCGATCTTTTTGACGCCTTCGGCGATCACGTCTCCATTTTCTTCTCTAAAGGCTGTTTTTCTTATGAGCTCTCTGACTTTTTTCCCGTCTCCAAAGAGGATCTCTTCTTCTATAAATCCGTCTTGGAAAAGTTTCATCATGAAGCCAAGGCTGTTACCCATACTCATCGTATCTAAACCCAGGTCGTCACAAAGATAATTGGCCATTGCCACTTCCCTTATGCTCCCTATCTCAAGGTTGGACCCAAGAGAAAAGGCTGTCTCGTATTCTACATCCACTATATCTTCATAAACCTGACCGCACCTGCATGGGCATCTATGGCATCCATTGCTCTCACTTATGTGGTCTTCCCACTGATAGCTGCTCAATTTTTCTGCTTCTTCGAAGGAACCAGTTTCCCAGTATCTCGTAGGGAATATACCCAGTTCAGAAGCCATACCTGCAAACTTTACGGTACCGTGAGAACTGTAGGCATCGTAACTCTCTTTTCCTGCACCACCTTCTTGTGTGAATTCCGAGAAGGCTTCGCTTTTCAATTTTTTTAGCTCTTCGGGGTCCGCCGCTTCAACTTCCTTCCAGCCTTTAGCCACTATTCCTTTAAGTTTTTTCCACCCCATCACAGCACCCAGCCCGGTCCTGCCGACTTCTCTGTCATCGCCGGTTATTATCGAAAACTTGACTAAATTCTCACCGGCGGGACCTATCACCGCCGCGCTTCCATCATGTCTTTTCTTTAGGATATCTTCTGTTTTTTTGGTACCCATGCCTTCGAGTTCAGGTGCTTCTTCTATCTTGATGCCGTCCTCTTCTACCAACAGGTAGCTCAATTCTTCACACCTGCCTTTGATGACTACAGCATCGAATCCACACTTTTTTACCTCGTTACCTATAGAACCTCCGAATATGCCCTCGGCCATGATACCTGTTAATGGGGAAGTCGAGTAGAACCCACACTTTTCTGTCATCGGGACCTGACTGCCGTTCAACGCTCCTGGTACGAAGATCAAAGGATTCTCCTCGGAATAAGGTTCCACTTTACCGTCTGTTTCTTCGTAAAGCAGTTTTATCCCTAGGCCGTTTCCTCCTAAGTATTTTCTTAAAATTTTTTCATCCAACTCTTCAACTTTCGTCGTTTTTTTAGAAAGATCAACTTTCAATATTTTTTTCCAAGCACCTGTCATTACCATACACCGACTGCCCTAACATGTTCCTCAGATATAGATTTAATCGTTGAAAAATATGTTTGAAAACTTTAACTATAAATAGTGAAAGTGTTCATGGATATATATGCCGAACTTCTCCGTCGTGCTAGTAGAACCACAGACGCCAGGTAATATAGGTGCAGTTGCAAGATCAATGGGTAATTTTTCTTTAGAAAGGCTTCTTCTCGTGGACCCCGCCCCTATTGATGATGAGGCAAAGGCTAGAGCTATGCATGCAAAAGAAATATTGTGCAACGCTGTGATCGTTGACGACCTTGAAGAACTGCTCAAAAAGTTTGATATGGTGATAGGAACTACGGGGATCCACACAGAAAAAGAAAAAAAATTTTTGAGAAAAGTGGAGACGCCGGAACGATTGGTAGATTCACTGAAAAATTACCAGGGAGATGTAGCACTGGTATTCGGAAGGGAAGATTCAGGTCTGAGTAATGAAGAATTAAAAAATTGCGACAGGTTGGTCAGAATACCCTCGTCTGAAGATTATCCCATACTCAATTTATCACATGCTGTCGGTATCGTGCTCTACGAAGTGTTTAAAGAATTCGGAGAGCAGACCGTAAAAAATGAAGACAAAACCAGCGAATCTAGCGAAAGAGAAAGGTTGATGGAGGTCTTTTCAAATATCATGGAATGTATGGATTATCCTGAGCACAAACGGGAAAAAACCGAGATCATGTTCAGAAAGATATTGGGACGTGCAACCCTCACAAAATGGGAATACCACAGGTTGATGGGAGTCTTCTCTCAGATGCACAGATATTTAAAAAGGTGAATACCATCTACTCAGTCGGTTATACCCGCCTTTTTTGCCATGAGTTTCTTTAGCTCGTTCCTGTCTTTGGCTTCTAAACCAAAATATTCTTGAAATTTGGGACTGGTCCTCAACGAATAGGTCCTTCCGTCCTTTTCAGAGAGTATCAGATCTTTTTGTATCAGCTCATCCACGTGATCATAGATCTTTTCCCCGACCATCTTTTTGAGTTCACTCTGCCGGATAGGTTGGTAATAGGCGATGAGAGCCGCTGTCTTCAATAAAGGTCGGCTCATCTCCTGGTCCATCATCTCCATACCATATTTATTGAACTCGGATCTTAACTGTAAGGAGTACTTTCTACCTATCTTGCTTATCTCGAGTGCGGTCTTCCTGTTTTGGTACATCCTTCTCACCTTTTTGACCGCATCTCTGACTTCGCCTCGTGACCTCCCTATAGATTCCTCTATCTCGGGAATGGTCAATGGTCGGCCGGCAGAGAAGAGGACCGCCTCTACTACCTGCTCTATATCCTCCTGGTCTTCCTCTCTTTGGAGTAAGACTCCATGGACTGCGTTCTCATCTAGTTCTCTCTCCGAGTCTCCGTCTTCCTGTTCTAAGTCTTCTTCTGTCATGTCCTGTCTGACCATGAAAAATATTTTTAGATATATTAACCTGTCGACAGCATTCCCATCCAAAAATCCAAATATCTCGCTTAATATAACGACATCATGCCTGTAATATCAGTGAACTCGGACGAGCTTCTGGAACTCACTAAAGCCGATCAAGTCACTTTGTTGGAAGTTTTACCGAAGATAGGTGTCGAGATCGAAGAGATAAAAGGAGATGCATGGGAGCTAGAAGTCTTTCCCGACCGCTGTGATATGTTGTCAGTGGAAGGAATTGCAAGATCTGTCAGGGGATTTTTAAACAAAGAGACGGGTTTGCCGGAGTATGAAACTTTCGAATCGGATATCACTACAGACGTGGACCTAAGCGTCCAGGAAGTAAGACCCTACATCGTTACCGCCCTGATCAAAAACGTTGATCTTTCTTCTAAAGGACTCAAATCATTGATGGATCTCCAGGAAAAACTACACATAACATTAGGTCGAAATAGATCTAAAGTCGCTATAGGAGTACACGATTTCAGCTCTATAGAGCCTCCTATCGAATACAAAGCGGTAAAACCCGATGATATGAGCTTTGTTCCGTTAGAAAAATCCGTAGAGATGAACTTGGATGAGATCCTAGAAAAACATGACAAGGGTAAAAAATATGCACACCTACTGGAAGAGATGCAGCGATACCCACTACTAGTAGATTCTAAAGATAACGTGCTTTCGTTTCCACCTATTATCAATGGAAAATTGACGGAAGTCACTCCGGAAACGGACACTTTTTTCATAGACATGACGGGTACGGACATGCGGGTCTTAGAACAGACCTTGAACATAATGTGTACTGCTCTAGCCGAGAGAAATGCAGAGATACACACCACCGAGGTGAAATACGGCTCACGAGGCATCATCTATCCTGATCTAGCAGAAGAGGATATGGAGATAGACGTAGAAGAATGCGAAAAAGTTCTTGGTATCGAGCTCTCTAGTGAAGATATCAAAAACCTACTGGAAAAGATGAGGTTTTCAGTAGAACAAAGGGAAGATAAATTCGAAGTCACCATACCCCCATATAGACATGATATCCTGCATCCTAGGGATATCATCGAAGACATAGCCATTGGATACGATTACGACAACTTTGAAGGAGTCCTACCCCATGAAGTGACCATAGGACGTTCGTTACCGGATAAAGAGTTCAGAGAGGCGGTGAAGGAATCATTACTTGGATATGAATTCAACGAAGTCATGAACTATATTTTGAGCTGTGAAAAGATAGAATACCATGATATGGAAGTTAAAGATATGGACCAGGAAAATATCGCCCTTGTACAAAATCCCGTGAGTGAGAACAGTGATTCACTCCGCACATGGTTACTACCGGGTTTATTATGTAATCTTATGGAAAATAAAACTGAGTCGCTTCCGCAGAGATTATTTGAGATGGGTGACGTGGTCCTCAAAAAAGAACAGAAAACAAAGGTGGCCGGAGTCATAAAAAACTCAAAAATAGGTTTCACTGATATAAAGTCGCTCATGGATGGTTTTTTAACAAATTTGAACATAGATATGTACGTTGAGCCGAAAAAGCACGACTCCTTTACCGAAGGCAGGTGCGCTAAGATCATCGTGGATGAGATCGAATTAGGATATTTTGGGGAGATATCTCCAAAAGTGCTGGAAAACTTCGAACTAGAACATCCTGTTGTGGCATTCGAGTTAGATCTCGAATCCCTTTACGAGAACCGGAGATGAAGACGATGACTTCAGCGAACGACTTTTTTAAATGACCAATACCTTTAAGTAACAACTTCATCTTTGCTCAAATGATATCATGGAGTTCGAAGTGCTTCAAAAAACAGATACCACCCTTGAGATTAAAGTGAAAGATGCCGACGATACCGTCATGTACCCATTGATGGAACAGTTGTTAAAAGATAAAGATATCATAATGGCGGACTACTCCGTTGAACATCAAGAACTTGATGATCCCGTGGTGAGGATCGAGGTGGAAGAAGGTAACGACCCAAAAAAGAAGTTGGTAGACATATCAAATTCTTTCACAGATGACATAAAAAAAGTTTATTCTGATATATTTGAGGAAGAAGAATAGCTCGAAAAGCCTGCGGTGGGTCTGATATGGAAGATAAGGTGGGACTGGAACTGTTCTTTACGGATACTCCTGGTGTAGGTGGAAAATTAAAAAAATATCCTGAGGATTTTAGGGTTGAAGAGTTGATCGACCTTTTCGACGAAACGGAAGGCGATTACAGTATAGCTAAAGTCTGGGCAAGAAACTGGGAGACGAACAGGTTGATAAAAAAATTAGCCGATTGCTTGAACATATCAACTAGAGATATAGATTTTTCCGGTACCAAAGACAAAAGAGCAATAACCGTGCAATGGATGTCTTTTAAGGCCCCTCCTGAAAGGCTTAAACAGCTTTCGATAAATGATGTAGAGATCCAAGATATCTTTACATCACACCGTTCTTTAAATATCGGGATCCATCGAGGTAATAGCTTTGAGATCCTGATCAGAGACTTAGACGTAGATAAAGAAGAAGCGTTGAAAAGAGCTGATGGGACCGGAAAAAAGATAAAAAAAGAGGGCGGATTCCCCAACTGGTTCGGGGTTCAACGTTTTGGAACTATGAGGCCGGTAACCCATACCATGGGTAAGAAGATAACCCAAGGAGATTTCAAGGGAGCTGTGAGAACCTACGTCGGTTCACCTCAAGAATGCGAAAATGAAGAATGTTATAACGCTAGAAAACGATTAGAGGATACTTGGGATTTTGAGAAAGCATTTGATGAATTTCCCAACTATTTAACCTTTGAGAGAAGGATGATCAGACATTTAAAAGAAAATCCTGAGAACTATGTTTCTGCCTTGAAAACCCTTCCACACAATCTTCTCATGATGTTCATCCACGCGTACCAATCTTACCTTTTCAACAAGATGGTGTCACTACGTTTAAAAAAGGACCTACCTCTGAACGACACCTTGGTGGGAGACATAATATTACCCACTGATAAAGTTGGACTTCCAAACAAGGATACGGAGGTTTTAGTGAACGAAAGAAATCTTGAAAAAGCTTCCACCATGGTCAGAGACGGGAAGGCCTTCGTGAGTGCACTCCTATTCGGTCATAAGTCTAGATATTCGGAAGGAGAACAGGGTGAGATAGAGAGAAAAATTATAGAAGATGAAGGTGTAAAAAAAGAAGACTTCATAATTCCTGAGATATCTTCGATATCTTCAACTGGGACTAGAAGAAGTATATTGGCCCCCGCAAAAGATCTGAGATGGGATCTGCAGGGAGAGGCTTTAAAGATCAATGTTAGCCTGAACAAAGGTACCTACGCAACCACGTTACTCAGAGAGTTTATGAAACACCCTTCGGATAAGGCACATCTCTATAGTTGAAAAAACTGATCACAACAGTTTTTTGATCTTTAACATATCTGTTAAAGGTGCATCGATCTTTATCTTGTTCTTTGCATATGCCTGCATCACACCAATCTCCTTATTCAACAAGTTTCTAAGGGTATCAGCATCAGAGTAAAGTATTATATCGACTTCATCATCCGAACCGTCTTGTTCTCTTTTGATATCACTAATTTCAGTTTCATTCAAAGTTATACCATATCTATTCCCTGAGTCCATCTCTATCCTGATGTCCCTTCGATAGCCTTTCAATTGCTTTTCCAATGAATCGTCTTCATTTAACTTGTCTTTGAATTTGTCAACTAGTTCTTCAATAACTTCCAGCTCTTCAGTTTCGTCGGACATTTTTTTCCTCTTACCGATAGGAGGGTTGTTTAGATAAAAACCTTTTGTTTTACATCAAAACTCATCCAGTGAACGTGTTTTGAATTTGTTGAGCAGATCTCTTGAAGTTTCCCAGCTCTTTCGAGTATAGGGAGGAAGAGAGCCATGTTCACTGATCCAATCCTTCAAAAAATCTCTTGTCTTAGGGTCTGAAGGATAGCCGCTTCCTATATCCCTATCCAACTCTTTTGAGATCTCATGGATTCTCCTATCTCTCTCTACCTTGGCCAATATAGATGCAGCCGACACCACGGGATATTCGTCATCCGCACCGTGTTCTGAAACGACCTTAGTTCTTTTTTTCAACCTTTTTTCTATCTCGTTTTTAAATTTTTTTTCGTCTGTGGAAGCTGAATCCACGTAACAGGTATCTTTGTCCCCACAGAGCTCGTCGATTATATTAGCAAAAACGTACACTTCCAAAGCGTTTAGAGTCATGGACTTTCTCAACGAATCTATATCTTCTGCGGAGACCACCCTTACAGTAAACTCACAAAAATCTTTGATCTTCTCTTCCAACTCATCTCTCCTCTTGGAACTCAACCTCTTCGAATCTTTGACTTCTATTTCGATGAGTTTTCCCTGGTCGTGAACTCTAACCCCCGCTACAACCATAGGACCCATAACAGGGCCTCTACCAGCTTCGTCTACTCCGCAGATCATAAAGATAGGAACCCATGGCGATTAAATAGTCTTTTTGATTAGAAAATGTAAAAAACAACCCCTGTAATCCCGATATATGAAGTTGGTCATAAAGGGTACTGTTCAAGGCGTTGGTTTCAGACCTACGGTGTACAGGGTGGCAAAAAATCTCGGGTTAAAGGGATATGTTAAGAACAAAGGGAGTGAAGTTGAAGTCGTCATAGATGGAAAGGTAAAAGAATTTTTGAAAAAACTAAAAGATGATCTTCCACCATTGGCCGAGATCTCATATATCGAAAGGTATGAACATGAAGTTTCTAGAGACGACTTTGAAATAGTTGAGAGCTCTTCAGGAGGAAGAGAATCGTCTACCATCCCCGTAGATACCGCACTCTGTGACGACTGCATACACGAGATGAAAGATAAGCATGATAGAAGAAACGATTACCCTTTTATAAATTGTACCAACTGCGGAGCTCGATATTCCGCCATATATTCTTTACCGTACGATAGAGATAAAACATCCATGGAACCCTTTCCCATGTGCGAAGATTGTTTGAAGGAGTTCGAAAGCCCTCTTGACCGACGATTCCATGCCCAAACCATCTCGTGCCCAAGATGTGGTCCAACCTATACGTTATACGATAAGAAAAAGAGAAAGATGGGCGGTATACCTGAATTTTGCATCCTTTTAGAAAGTGGAGATATAGCCGTAGCTAAAAGGTGGGGCGGTATGCACATAACTTGTAAGCTAGAAAAAATACCTGATCTGAGGGATAAATACTCACGGAAAGAGAAACCATTCGCGATCATGGTCCGTGACGTAGAAACGGCATCGAGATACGCCGATATTCAACGCGAGGACGTTTTAACGAGTCCTAGGCGCCCCATAATGCTCTTGGAGAAGAAAGACCAAAAAAAGGAATCATTGGACCATGTAGCTCCTGGGCTACCTACCGTGGGCATCATGCTCCCATACACGGGTCTGCACCATCTTATCTTCGAGATGACTGATCTAGATGCGTTGGTCATGACCAGTGCGAATCAACCAGGGGAACCCATGATCATGAAAAATAAAAAGGCTTTTGAATTGAACCTAGACTATTTCTTGTTACACGACAGAAAGATAGCGAACAGAGTAGACGATTCCTTGATCAGAGCTCACGGAAAAGATCTAGCGTTGATAAGAAGAGCTAGAGGCTACGTACCTGAATACCTAAAATTTGAAGAAAATACCGTGATGGGCGCCGGAGCCGACCAAAGCGGTTGTATAGCACTTTCAAAGGATGGGAAGTTGTATCCGAGTCAGTACCTGGGCGATCTAGGCGTTTACGAAAATAAATATTTTTATAAAAATACTTTCGAACATCTGAGCTCCCTTATAGGTGTGGATGATATCATGGGCGTGGGCGTAGACCTCCACCCAAAATACCAAAGCAGAAAGTTAGGTATGAAATATGCATGGGAACATGATGCGGAAGTGTTCGAAATACAACATCATTGGGCCCACGGTGCATCTTTGATGCTTGAATACGATCTAGACGAGATCGTATGCATAGCTGTGGACGGAACCGGTTACGGCGATGACGGAAACAGCTGGGGCGGCGAAATACTGTATTGTGATAGAGAAAAGTATCAAAGGATGTATCATCTAGAGTACTTTTCGCTGTTGGGAGGGGAAAAAGCGGTGGAGGACCCCGGTAGACTGGCCTACGCTGCAGAAAAAAAAGCAGAAGGAAAGAGCGACATATTCCAAGGCAAAAAAGCACGAATCTTCGATAAGATGATGTCTGACTCGGTGAAAACTAGCAGCTACGGAAGGTTGTTGGACGCTGTTTCATATGTGCTAGATGTTTGTTCGAAAAGAACCTACGAAGGCGAGCCCGCCATGAAATTGGAAACATTGCTTTACCAGGGTGACGCCAATAAAAAATATCATGTACCTATGATCAATGGAGAAATAAAGACACTGAAAGCTTTCGCAGAGATGAAAAACGATCCTCTCAGAAGAAAAGATAAAGCCCTATCTTACATCACTTCAGTTTCGGAGGCTTTGGCCAAATGTGCTATTCTATCCGCGGAAAAGAAGGGTACTGAGTTCATCGGGATCTCAGGAGGAGTCTCTTACAATAGACCCATAGTGAAGATCATCAAAGGCTACCTACGTGAAAGGGGATATGATATGTTAGTACACAAAAAGGTACCCAATGGAGATATGGGCGTACCTGTGGGACAGGCATTTATAGCTTCAAGTAGAACGTGAAAAAAAAGGGAAGGGGCTAGCGTTCAATGGTCAGGATGGTGGGATGGGATGCACTCTAACCTACTAGCCCCGAATACCCTATTAAAATAATCGTCACCGGGTCAATTTAAAGCTTTCCCTATTTTCAAGGGCTTGGAATGATAAATGAAGAAAGAACTTAAATAATATGAAAAAAGATTGTTCGATAGGGTGTTTTTGATAAAATTATAAAAAATAAAAGGGTTTGAAGTAAGAGAGAGTAGAGAGTTACTCCGTGATCCCAGCCTCTTCCACTCTGAATACCGCCTCGCCTTCGGGCATATTGGGTGAATCCATCAAACGAGCTATCCTTTTATCGCCCTTGCTTTTTCTGAGATAAACCCTGAACGTGGCGGTATGACCGAGTATGTGACCTCCTATGGGTTTCGTAGGGTCACCGAAGAACTGGTCTGGATTTGCAGTTACTTGATTGGTCACTACTATAGCTGCGTTGTTTCTGTCCGCAAACCTCAATAGCTTGTGTAGATGCTTGTTGAGTGTCTGCTGCCTCTCTGCGAGGGCTCCTCTTCCTACGTACTCGGCTCTAAAATGGGACGTCAATGAATCAACGACTAATAGTCTGATGGCTTTTTCTTTACCCAGTTCCAAAGCTCTCTCGGCCAACAGCATCTGATGATGCGAGTTAAAAGCCCGTCCGACATGTATTTTATCGAGGATCTCTTGAGGATCTAGGTCTCTAGCTTCGGCGATCTCACTTATCCTACCGGGTCTAAAACAGTTTTCAGTATCGATTATCATGGCTTCGCCGTCAAGGCCGCCATCTTCCTCCGGTCGAGTAGCGTTGACCAATATCTGGTGAGCTATCTGAGTTTTACCAGAACCGAACTCACCAAAAAATTCGGTTATAGAACCGGTTTCGATACCACCGCCCAAGAGATCGTTAAAACTCTTGGCGCCGGTGTTCAACTTACCTACGTTCTTTCTTTTTTCCAACAATTCTGTACCAGTTTCGAACCCTCCGATCTCCGCTGCTTTCTTAGCGGCTTGGATTATCTTACCTGCATTGGTCTCTCCTATCTCTGCCACGTCGGACAAAACTCGAGGTGACTCCACAGCTATGGCCATCAGGTCAGTATAGCCTGAATCCATGAGCTTCTCTGCAGTTGCGGGTCCTACTCCTGGCAACTTTTCTATTTCGTTTTCGCTCATTTTATCATCCCTCTATAACTCTAAGACCTTTATTAATGTTCGTCGGGGGGGTGAGTGAAAGTAGACCTATATGTCTAAAATTATCTTTATCTCACCCTTTTGGTCTATAGATAGGTCGTGATAAGATACCGCTTTAACTCCCGTATCCATATCATGTTTGCTCAGGTCTATCTCCTCTCCCACAGCTTTAGCTGTGATCTTCTTACTTTCTTCAAAATCTTCAAGTTTCACTTCAAATCTTTTAAAAACGACGTTCTTCACTTCATGGAGATATATCAATTCGGAGAGGAATCGTACTATCAAGCTTTCCCAAGTGTCTTCTTCTATGATTACCTCGTATTCCTCTTTTTCTTCGACTTTGGAAAGATCTGTGATGATACTGAACATACCTTTAGCGGTCTCCTCGAATGCTTTCTCTAGATCTTCACCGACCGCGTGGATGCCCACGTCCGCGGTGTGGTCCATGAGTTCATAGCTGATGATCTCACCTCACCGAGAGTAGATCCATATCTAGTTCTTCGTCTCTTTTTCTAGATAATTTAACATCTTCAAAGACCAGCATCGCTAGTTCCACGACATTGAATACCTTTCCTCCTTCCAGGTGTCCTCCCAGCACTTCGTGGTCCTTTCCCGCCACTTCCACGTGCAGGTGCATACTTCCTTCTTCAGTTATACTGCCTTTCAACGACAGCAATTCTTTCGGCTCGTTAAATTCCATCCATTCGTAGGTACCAGTATCTCTGTTATAGAATCCAGTTTTAAAATCGTTCAGCATCCCGATCCCACTTACCACCACTGCGGAATCTTGTTCTATTTCATTCATGATGGTTTCTAAAGCATTGAAAATATCCATACCATCATCTAGTTTAGCCACCAAGACGTTACCCTCTATGTTGTATTCCATATTATCTACCCTTCACTAACAACTATTCCCTTTATTAAATTTGATGTAAGTGAGTTGGTGACTCACATCACCCCGATTCACTATTCCAACGCCTCAGCATCTATCCCTAGTCTTTTTTCTACTTCGACGGCGAACTCTTTTGCACTCCCGTGTACCGTGTAGACCTTTTCGGGGTCGCACTGGGCCACATAATCCAACAACTCCTGAAAGCCAGCATGGTCCGATAAGGGAAACTGTGCGTCTATATCCATGGAGTTGTAAAAGGGGTATATGGCACACCATCCCGAAAGATAGGAAGAGACGCCTCCGTTTTTTTTCGCTATTTTTGTTATGTTTCCTACAGGTCTTCTGAGTTCTTTTGGGGGTACGACCACGGTATACTTTTCTCTTTGGCTTTCACCGTTCCAGAGCTCGTAGTCTAATCCTATATCGTAGTGGTTATAAACGTCTGTTATTTCAGCTATAGATTCAGACACGTAGGGTTTTTCACCTATCTCGTTCAAGAGGGCGATGACCTCTTGAGCCTTGCCGAATTTATAGGCTCCTAAGACCACAGGACCTTCTTCAACCTGTTGTTCCACCCAGGCTAAAAAATCTTTGGTGACTTCGTCTTTAGGAGGTAGATCGTACTCGGGTTTTCCATAAGTGGACTCTATGATAAGTACTTCACAATCATAGGGTACCGCTCTCTTACAGGTCTTACCTCCGTCGGGATTGAAATCTCCGGTATACAGCACGTCGTGAACTTTTACCATGGCCGAGCCGAACACATGACCCGCAGGATAAAGCGTAACTTCAAATCCGCCGATATCTTTAGGAAAACCATACAATATGGGTTTACCTCTTTTCTCACCTTTTCTAACGCCTAAAATATCCAAGGTGGGTGGAGTCATATAAGAGTCCTTTACGAGATGGTCTAGATGACCGTGGGTAACAACACCGGATTCCACCTGTCTAGAAGGGTCCAATATCACTTTATTATCTTCTTCTTCGAGAGTTATTCCACTCTCATGTTTTATCTTCATCTTTTTTCCTCCATCTTATACTCAAAATTGTATCGTAAAGGTATACGTCTTTTCAGTGTGGTCCAATAGGGACATCTTTTGCATTTGTACCCGAGAGTGACCGTTCCGCCGAAGATGGTTTCATTTTTTGTCGTTTCGAGTTTATTCTCACAAACAGGACATCTACCTTTTAGTGATTTTTTTCTTTCCCCTCTCGTAGCGTATATCTCAGTATGTATAAATGGTGCAGTCACCGCTAACTTTCTCAAACGCTTCGAACTCACGGTATATTCAGGATCGGTATTTTGAAGCTCCTTTATGACGAGTTCTCTCAATTTACGGAGTGAATTCACACCCTTAAGCCTTCTCATCACATACCTGAGAGCATCCTCTATTTCTTCGTCGCTAGGTACGGAGTAGGCCATCAGGAGTAAATATAGGTAGGATTACTTATTTTTACCTGTTCTTATCCCATCCGCTTGTACATCTTCACGGCGGATTCAACTGCATCTTTGGCTCGTTCGATCCTCTCTTCGGCTTCCATCCTACTCATGCCCGGTCCTGTTATGCCAAGTGATACGGGTTTCTCATACTCTAACGCTAGGTCCGTGATCTTTCTAGATGCCTGAGACATCACTGTTTTATCGTGCTGGGTCTCTCCTTTGATCACCGTACCCAGCGTGACCACTGCATCTACATCTTCCCGTTTCAAAAGCATCTTTATAGCCAAGGGCATGTCGAATACCCCTGGAACGTGCTTTATATCGACTACTTCGACGCCGAGAAATTCGGCATGTGTTTTCGCCCGCTCTAGCATCATATGAGTTATGTCGTAATTGAACTCAGAGACCACGATGCCCATCTTCATTTCCTCTACTCTAAGATCTGTTTCTTCTTCCATTTTATTTCACCTCAAAGGTCCTACGTCGGGATATCCTTCCCTTTTACCCTGTCCGGCCTTTTCCTCCAGCCGTTCAGGTCTGAAAAGTAAGTCATAAACATTGACTGCATGTTCCCTCGCCCTCATGTCGGCAAGACCTTTCAATTCTTCTTTTTCAGCCTCGTCCTCATGCACAAAAACCTCGATTATATGTGTATTCTTTTTTAACTCTACGTAAAGTAGAGCTTTGGACGCCTGGTCGGCACACTGTTTATCGATGGGCTCTGGGCCGGGCATACCTAAAGCCATCACTATATCCGCCCCGGACTCTATCAGCCTTTGGCAGGCTATGGGTAGATCTTTGATACCCGGGACAGTATACCTCTCGATCTCGAAACCGGTACCCATCTTATGGAGCTCGTCCACTGCACTTTTGAACATATCGAACCTAGCAAAAGTGGTATCGGCGATACCTATCTTTTTCATTCGATGCCCTCCTTTTCTGCTTTCTGCAACTCTCTTTTCATGCTGTACCAGTCTATTATTTTTCTTATGATCTCACGCGTACCGTCTAGATCGTATTTGTGGTGTGACATCCTTTCGATCTTTATGTCTCCCATGCCCCTGGTATTTAGTTCATCTTTTAATTCTTTTTCTTCGTGTATCTGATCGTACCCCAATGTTATGATATCGGGGTCTACTTCTTCCACCGTCTTGTACCTGTCATCCTCTTTACCTATAACGGCCTCGTCCACCGTTTTTAACTCCGAGAGCATATCCCTTCTGGTGTTTTCATCCATCAGAGGTTCATGCTTGCGCTCTCGAACGGTCTTGTCACAGGCTATAACAACGACGAGTTCATCTCCATATGATCTTGCTTCTTTAAGATAATGGATATGTCCTAGATGGAGTATGTCGAAGGTACCTACGGCCATAACTCTGATAGGATGCTCTTTTTTGTAGGTCTCCACTGCACCGATCCTTTCCTCCCATGCTTCCTTGACGGCTTTACCTTCGATCAGGGGGATATCATGTTTTTTACCATATACTTCCGCGGATTCTAAAGTAAGACTTTTTCCGTCGTCGCCCATCATCTCACATATAGTCATACTAGGATATAGATCCGTCATCTGTAAGAGAGCCGTGGTCAACTCGGTGTGCCCCTCTCTACTGGATAATAATCCTGTGCTAGCATTCAATAGAAAAACATGGCCTGGTGTTCTGAATCCTTCACCAAATTTTTTTTGGGCTTCTTCAAAATAAAGAGCTTCCATATCTTTTCCTAGCTCTGTAAATTTTTGAACCGTCAGCGCCCTATCTTCATCGGTTATACCTGTAAACGTATCTCTATGATTCACAGAGAGTGAGAAAGTAGATTTTTCGTCGTAGGGTATATCGTCCGCTTTCATCTCGGAGAGAAGTGGAAAATCATCGCTCACCTTACGATACAGGTCACTCATATAAGGCATATTTAGCTTGCGCCAAGTCGAGGGAGGTACCGTCACGCAGATCAAACCACCGGCATCCTTTCTCAACCTTCTGATCTTTTCGGGTGTTATGGTCTCAGAAGGTGTTACCAGGTCGACTTCTTCTTCCCTTTTGTCACCGTCATACACCATAACGAATTCGCCGTTTTCAAGTTGTTGGACGGCTTCATCGATATCTTCGGTCATCGGTGGTTGATTGTTCCGAATTATAATAGAGTTTTGGTAGGATAATTTATTTATCCTTGATTGTGATAAAGTAACCGTGAGACGATGCTAGATGATCTTAAAAAGATGGAAGATGTAGATGAAAAAGGGATGCTTAAGTTGTTAGAACGATTTCCCGACCAGATCGAAGAGATAGTATCTGAATTTGAATGTGACCTATTGCCATTTCAACCAGATAATATCGTTGTCACTGGGATGGGAGGATCTGCGATAGTTGGGGACACTCTTAAAAGCTTTCTAGCGAACCGCATACAAGTACCTATAGCCGTGAACAGGGATTATACACTACCCTCTTTCGTGGATGAGAACACCTTGCTTTTCGTAGTTTCTTACTCTGGTGACACGGAAGAGACTTTGAGTGCGGTCAGAGAAGGTTTGGAAAAAAACGCCAACATAGTCGCCATCAGTTCCGATGGAGAACTAGAAAAGATGAGTGAAAAAGAAAAGATCGTCTTCCTGAAGGCACCTAAAGATTATCCTCCTAGAGCCGCTTTCGCATTCTTGTTCGTCCCGGTACTACAGTTACTTTCGGAACTGTTGATATACGATGCGGACGTGGATATAATAGACGCCGTTTCCGAACTAAAAAAACTGCGGGACGATATCAAAGTGGAGATACCTCTAAAAGATAACGATGCCAAAAAATTAGCTAAAAGGATAGAGAACAAAATACCCATAATCTACGGGCATTCCATATATAATGCAGTGGCCAACAGGTGGCAAACCCAGTTCAACGAGAATGCAGAAGTATTATCATGGTATGGAGCCTTTCCCGAGATGAACCACAATGAAATAGTGGGTTGGCACGGCGACGAGAATACCTCTAATTTCATACCGATCCTACTGAGAGATAAAAAAGAACCGAAAAAGATCAATAAACGCATAGAGCTAACCAAAGAACTGGTTTTCCAAGAGGAAGTCGACGACATCATAGAAGTCTGGACCGACGCGGACACCCAACTGGCTAGGATACTCTCTCTCGTCTACCTCGGCGATTATCTCAGCATATATCTCGCTCTGCTCAGAGAAAAAGATCCTTCACCTGTGAAGATAATCGATGAGTTGAAAGATAGACTTTGACGAGATATCTCGATATCAATCGAACATCTCATCTCCGATGTGATGTAAACTTTTTACGACCTTTCCTTTTTCCGACTGTACCATCTCTTTCCCGTTGGTCATAGCTCTTCCCACTGCGAGAGGTTTTTCATGCTCGACATCTCTTACCCATACAAGATCGCCTTCTTCTATACTTTCGTCGGCATCCACGATACCAGGTGCCATTATATCCGCACCGTTATAGACGAACTTGACAGCGCCCATGTCCACTGTGATGTATCTCTTTGTAGCGTTCATATTCAGAAGACCGTTCATGGTAGGGAACACTTCACCGTTGAAGAAAGTAGCTAATGGCCGTTGGTCTACTAGCAGTATCTTATTTCCGTCATGATCGGCGATGTCGACACCTTCCAGGGGTTCAAAAGGCGAATCTCCAAGTTTCGCTTTCAATTCCTGGTAGTGGCTTTCTACATCCTTGTCTTTCAAACGATGTCTGTTTTTCAATCCCATGTGATTTCCGATGATTTTTTGTTATATAATATATTTTGGGGAGAACTACAATATGTGGCTGTTTTACTGCGAATCCACCGTGGCCAACATCGTACAAGCCCTGAAAACTTTGTAGTTGGTCTCTAGATCGCCTGTATCTATCATGAATTCTTTAGGTCCAGTCCTTTCCACTGAAGGCAAAAGCTCTACATTGTCCAACTTTCCGGCGTCTTTGAACCAAACGTGAAAAAGAGTTTCTTCCGGCTCTATGATCCTGCCTCTATCGTTTTCTATAGCTTCTTTGACCTTTTTCTTTATCTCTTTCCTGACTACTTTTGGATGTCTGCACTTGGCGCTGTATCTACCTGTAGCTTTTTTCGTAAGAACATGAGGTATATCAGGATACAACTCTTTGGCCTCTCGGATTATCTCATCGTCTCCCGCCAAGAAGAAGATCGGAACGTTGTATTTAGCAGCGAGAAACGAATTCATGGCGAACTCGCTGGCCATAACATCTCCTATCATCAGTTTATCTACCACCGCTCCTGAATAAGTGTGTGAGAGCGTACCTTGACTGTGGGCCGAACTGTGATAGCCCACGTATCCTACGCCGGTCAATTCTTCATTCAACCCTTCCATCTGCGAGAGCATTTTTGGTCTGCCGCTGAACAACTCCACTCTTTCATCTAGATCTTCGATGATTATATTCCTCATCTTACCATGGCCGTCGGTCACGTAAACGGTTTCGGCTCCTGCGTTGAAAGCTCCTTTAGCAGCGGCGTTAGCTTCTTTTGTCATCAATTTCTGTGCTCTATCATACTCTTTAGAATCCATCCTGCATTGAGGGCCTGAAACCACCCCTGAAATACCTTCTATATCCACCGAAAACAAATATGTCATGTTTGCACCGAGAAAAGAAAAGAGTGATGATTAATAATATTTTGCTCGGTTCGTCGTCAACTGTGATCCTTCTAAATTGGCCAAATTTTGATCTCGTTCACCGAAAGGGATATGTATACTGCCTTCTCTGCCGTTAGATGTGAAAAATATGATCAGCGGTTCAGACTTGGTCGGCTTTTTGGATGAATTCCTTTCTATAGATGATATCAAAGACGATAGCCGGAATGGAATACAAGTCGATGCGGATACCGATCTCGATAAGATCGCTTTCGCAGTCGACGTGAGAAAAGATATCTTGAAAAGAGCCGTCGACGCCGACGCGGACATGCTGTTCGTTCATCATGGATTCATCTGGGGAAACGGTTTAGGACCTCTCAGAGGGAAAGAATATCATATCGTCAAAGAACTTGTGAAAAACGACATAGGCCTCTACGCGGCTCATCTACCTTTAGATGTTCATCCTGAGGTCGGTAATAACGTCCAGTTAGCCAAGACGATAGGAGCAAAAATAGGTGAGCCTTTCATGGAATACAACGATACGGATATCGCTAGGATGGCTTATTTCAAAAAGGAAAAGAGAGTCGAATACATCGCTGAAACCCTTGAAGATAAACTTGAGACGGAGACATCCGTATTGGGTGGAAAAAAGAAAGTCAAAAAAGTAGGTATACTGACGGGAAAAGGAGGGATGGCTCTCAAAGCTGCGAAGGAAAACGATGCAGAACTTTTCTTGACCGGAGAACGTACCTACATGGCATATAACGAGGCCCTGGATCTAGATATGCCTCTGATATTTGCGGGACATTACGCTACGGAAACCCTTGGTGTGATGAAGATGGAAGAACTGGTCAAAAAAAAGTTCGCTGTGGAAACGACGTTTTTGTCTTCGAAAACAACCATATGAGATAAAATAATTCAATCGGGTAATCCCTCTCGTATCTCTTTTTTGACTTGAGCTATATCTTGATCCGCATCTATGATGGTCCAGTGGTGATCTTCAGCGATCTTGATATAGTTCTTTCTTACTTTTCTAAGGAAGTCTAACCGTTCGTATTTACTCTTCCTCTGTCGACTAGAGATCCTTTTCAACGATATCTCAGGATCTAAATCCAATAGAAATGTGACGGATGGTTCCAATACAAAGGGTCTTTGGATATCTACCGCATACTTCAGATCTATCTCCTCATGAGCGGATTGGTATGCCGCCGTTGATCCCCAGTATCTGTCACAGATCACGTCAAAACCTCCATCCAATCTCTTCCTTATATCCTCGGTATGTTCTACTCTATCGGCGAGATATAAAAAAAGATCCAGATAAGGTGAAGTTTCTTCATCGTCGATATTTTGGGCTAATATACCTGGTTTCGAATCCGAAGGTTCCTGAGTTATATATACTCTCTCAAATCTTCCTCCAAGATACTCCGCTACGCTTGATTTGCCCGAGCCGTCTATACCTTCTAACACTATGAATTTGGACATCTTGTAGTATATAGAAGCATCCCAAAATAGTTTTTCGGTGGTCCAATAGCCAAAGTTGAAGGATTAAATTTAAGTAGGGGTAATCGATAATTCGCTTGATGACACAAACAGATAACCGGCCTTTAACGGTCTTGAATAACAATCTCGGTAACAACGTGATAGTCGAGTTAAGGTACGGCAAAGAATATAGAGGTAAACTCAGTGGATACGACCCTCATCTTAATATAGTCATGGAAGACGTTAAAGAATTCATAAAAGGGGAAAAAATCAGAGAGATGGATAAGGCACTGCTGAGAGGAGATAACGTAGTTTACGTATCACCATAGAGGAGATAAATATGAGCAAGGGAACCCCATCGCAAGGTAAAAAATCGTCGGGAAAAACCCATATCCCATGTAGAAGGTGCGGCAAGAAAGCCTACAATATAAAAAAGAAGTACTGCGCCTCCTGTGGGTTCGGTAAGTCCGCAAAAAAGAGGGACTATGACTGGGCAAAACAACATGCTTGACCTTAGAGAGAAAATAACTACCATAGTTTTCCTCTCATCCGGATTTTACTCAAAAAAGAAAAGTATTTTTTCTGATCTAAGATATAGTTTAGAGGTATTAACATGTCCAAAGGTCTGAGTACGTCTGATGCAAAAAAAAGGCTTGAGAAATATGGACCCAATGAACTCGAGAAAGGTGACGAAACAACTCCTTTCGATGTTCTTCTAGATCAATTCAAAGATAATATACTCATCTGGATACTGATGGTTGCAGCTATAGCGTCACTTTACGCCGACGAGATGGCAGAATTCGTTTTTGTTGTAGTTATAATCGTTGTAGTTGCGGTGATGGGGTTCGTCCAAGAATGGAAAGCTGAAAAGGCCATGCAGGAATTACAAAAGATGGCGGCTCCATCAGTAAAAGTATATAGAGACGGAAAGGTCAAAGATGTCCCCGGTTCAAAATTAGTGCCTGGAGATGTGGTCAAATTAGAGATGGGGGACAAAGTCCCTGCGGATGCTAGCGTGGTCGAATCTAACAACCTTAAGGTCGATGAATCCATATTGACGGGGGAAAGTGAAGCAGTGACAAAAAGTAAGGAAGACGATATCTATTCAGGGACGGTCGTTTCCAGGGGTAGGTGCGAAGCTAAAGTCACCAAAACGGGTATGAACACCAAACTCGGTGAGATAGCAGGTGAATTACAGGAAGAGACCGTAGATACACCTTTACAGAGGAAAACTAAGGACCTAGCAAAAAAGGTCGGATACCTGGCTATTCTAGTTTCCATAGTACTCTTTGCCATAGGATTCTGGGCCGGTGTTGAAAGAGAACTCATAATCACCGTAACCATCGCTGTAGCAGTTGCAGTGGTTCCCGAGGCTTTGCCTCTCACTATGACGGTCACTCTTTCTTTAGGGATGAAGAGATTGGCAACAAAGAATGCTCTGGTCAAGAAAATGTTGGCCGTAGAGGGACTAGGGTCCACAACGGTGATTTGTACCGATAAGACAGGAACACTCACGAAGAACGAGATGACCGTTAAACGGGTATATACAGATCAAGAGGATATCAAGGTAACTGGCTCTGGTTATAGTCCCAAAGGAGATGTATTAAAAGATGGAAAACCTGTAGAAATAAAAGAGAATAAATCGTTGGATCTGCTCGTTAAGGCAGGAGCTCTCTGTAACAATGCATTGATCCAATTCGATGAGGGCGAAGAAGAAGTCCATGGAGAGCCAACCGAGGCTTCCTTGGTCACATTGTCAGAAAAAGCTGACTACGGAACCGAAGCATTGAGAGAAAGATATCCACGTGCAGAAGAGATATTGTTCACTTCTGAAAGAAAAAGGATGACCACCATCCACAAGAAGCCGGATGCGGAGGGACACATCGCGTTCATGAAGGGGGCACCAGAGATCGTTATAGATAGGTGTACTCATATCTTGGAAGGGGGAAAGAGAAAGAGTTTAACCGAGGAGAAGAAAAAAGATATATTGAACCGTAATAAAAAATACGCCCAGGAAGCTATGAGGATCCTAGCCTTCGCTTATCGAGAAGACCCTCCTGTGAGCCCAAAAGAAAAGGAAGTAGAAAAAGAGATGACCTTTTTAGGACTTACCGGTATAATAGACCCTCCAAGGGAAGAGGTCCCCAGGGCTATAGAAAAATGTAAGAGAGCCGGGATACAGGTGAAGATGGTAACCGGCGACAATTCGGACACCGCTAAGGCGATAGCGAAAAGGATCAACCTTACCGATAACCCTCGTGTCGTAACAGGAGAAGAGATGGACGGTATGAGCGAGGAGGAACTCGGCGACGTCATCGAAGATGTAGATATCTATGCTAGAACACATCCCAAAAACAAATCACAGATAGTAAAATCCTTACAATCCCACGGAGAAGTGGTAGCTATGACTGGAGACGGCGTGAACGACGCTCCGGCGGTGAATCATGCAGATATAGGCATAGGGATGGGTATAAAAGGTACGGACGTTACAAAAGAAGCCAGTGATATGATACTCCAGGATGATAACTTCGAGACCATCGAGAAGGCAATCGAAGGAGGAAGGACTATATACGATAATATAGAAAAATTCGTGACTTTCCTCCTCTCTAGAAACTTCACTGAGGTCGTCCTCATCGCTTCCGTTTTGGCGATCACTAGAGATTTTTATTTGCTTCCACTCGGTGCCATGCAGATCCTTTTCTTGAATATGATCGGTCAAACCGGGCCTGGCATGGGCTTAGGAGTCGATCCCCCCGATGAAGGGATCATGGATAGACCACCTAGAGATCCAAATAGAGAACTCTTGAATACTAGAAATCTCTTCATGATCTCAACCATGGCAATCACCATGGTGTCTATGGCAGCTATCGCTTACTACTACGGATTACAGGACAATATAGAGTTGGCGAGAACCATGGCGTTCACATCTATCTCGGTGATGATCATCGTCAACGCCTATAATTTCAGATCCTTAGAAAAGACCATAGGTCAATTCAATCCTTTCAAAAACAAGTGGATCATCTTGGCAAGTTTGATAACCATCCCGCTGGTACTTATGACGTTATACTATGAACCTCTACAGGAAGTTTTTGGTACTGTTCCTCTAACGACGAATCAATGGATGATAGCGGGTGGTACCGGACTAGCAACTCTAGGACTGTTAGAGGTCGTCAAAAGGATAACGAAGATCTTAGACCTGTAAAATAGAGAATACAGGGATTTGGATATATTCGATCAGTCTAGTCCGCTACAAAAAGGATAGGATCCTTAGTTTCAACTATGACCTCCCTTTCGAGTTTACCCAACGCAAAAGGAGGATATATCTTTCTCAAATCGTATTTCAAACCGGGTCTCGCTATACTCGCAACGATAAGATCGTATTTTCTAGATTCCTCTACGATCTCTTCTAAGGGTTTCACCGCACAAGACCTCAACTTGTATGGTATATGATTTTTTTTGGCAAACTCATACAACCTCTTGAAGGTATATTCCGTTTCTCCACCCCCTCTCGTACTCAGTACTTCGACCTTCCCGTCGAAATGTTCCGCTAATTCTAGAGCGATATAACCGGCAGCTAAAGAATGCATACAGCCGCCGCTGGGATGTAGAATCTTCTTAGGTTTCTTTATGTCTACCATGGAGTCAAAAAGAAGAACAGATTGGCGGGTATGTTCTAAAACATGAAGACATGTTTTACCTATCTCAAATTTCTGCGTTCCAGACTTTGATTGAGTGCCCATGACGATAAGCTCTATATCGTTTTTTTCAGCATACTTTAAAATCTCTTTACCGGGGTTTCCTTTTTTAACACTTTTTTTGATATCGTGAATTCCAGTTTCATTCAAAATACTGATCCCGTCTTGTACAGCCTTCTTAGAAGCTTTTTTAAGGTCTTTCATGAGAAGCTTAGTTTTAGGAACACTCTTTTCACTGGTATCTATCACATTTAAAAGATGATACTGTGAGTCTGGAAAAGCAACAGCGGTATATCTCATGGCATTTTTGACGAGTTGAGAGTCATCAGTAGCTATTAAGATTTTTTCGAACATAGTAACACTTCCAATCAAGATATGGGTATATACATTTTTTGTTTTTATTTCTTCTTCAAAGAGCTTTTTCTGATCTCCGACG
Source organism: Thermoplasmata archaeon (assembly GCA_003551675.1). Lineage (GTDB taxonomy): Archaea > Thermoplasmatota > Thermoplasmata > Halarchaeoplasmatales > Halarchaeoplasmataceae > Natronoplasma > Natronoplasma halalkaliphilum. The sequence continues at coordinate 2,934 of PUNG01000108.1, read as the reverse complement.
TTGCCCTTGCCAATCGGGGTCTAAAATTGATGTGAGAGGGACAAACATATGCACACAGTCCACAATCAATGCATGCAGCGGGATTCAATTTTTTCAGCCACTTACTATCGCCTCTGTCCTGAGCCTCTAATATGAGTTGAGGGTAAATATCTACAGGGCAGATAGTGTTGCAGTAGCCACACCGGATACACGATTTTTGTTCCTCGTAGGGATGAGGTTCCTCTTCTGTAAATGCCACGACTCCATGATGTGATTTGATTATAGGAGTGGAAGGATCCGGGATAGATTGCCCCCTCATCACCTCTCCTAATACGACCCTCTCGAATTTGGTAGGTGATTCTCCTATGAATTCAAAAACTTTGCTTACCGGGGTTCCTATCCTTACTCTTAGATTTCTGCCACCAACGTCTCTGGAATAGTATGTGAAACCTCTCGAAACTAGGGATTCTCCTTCCCTTAAGGCTTTAGAAATCGCATATGCGGTCGAAACATTATGGACTAGAGCTCCTACGTCTGTGGGATTTTTATCATGAGGGACCTCTTTGCCCAATATCTCTGTCACCAACAATCTTCCATATCCGACGGAATAAGACGGCCTTACATTAATGAGTTCTATATTCTCTTCCTTCAGATGCTTTTCGAATTCGGGAGGTTCTTTTTCTCTGGTAGCAAAGATGATTTTTTTTGCACCTACGATGTTTCCCATTATCTTGATCCCATCGATTATCTCGCTTGGATTTTCCATCATCAATCTTACGTCACAAGCTATGTCCGGGTCTCCTTCGTCAGCATTTATTATCATATGTGAAACCTTGCCTACACCATCAGATAATTTTGCATGAGTCGGAAACACGGCACCACCAAGGCCCACGATGCCTCTCTCCCTGATATGCTCTATCAATTCCTCTCCAGAAGTTTTTTCAGGGTCAATTGGTTCATAATATGGTTCCTTATCCTCATCCTTAGTCTCTATTATCACGGCGGGTTCCTTTATTCCTGAGATAGGGTGCTCTATCTTGGTGACCTCCTTAACGATCCCATTCACGGGGCTGTGAACAGGAACAGTTAGCCAATCCTCGTCTTCTCCTCCACCGATCTTCTCCCCGTATTTCACGAATTGTCCTTTCTCTACTATCGGTTTTCCTCCTAATCCATCCTGCTGCCTTAAAGGAACCCTCATCTCCTCGGCAGGGGGAACTTCGACAAAAGAATTGTCGATAGCATCCATTTTTATATGAAGATCTATCTCGAATCTCCCTCTTTCCTTGAATTTTCGTTGGATCTGTTCTTTGAGTTTTTTATTATCTTTTTTAGCCATCAGATTTCACCCCCTTGGATTTTGTTCTAAAACCATACGCTTTCTTTATGACGATCTTATCCATGAAGGGAGTAGCTATGTTGAGCATGACCAGTGCGATGATAGAGCCTCCAACGAAACCGTATATTTGGAATACGAAAGTCAAAATCGCAAGGGCTATACCAAAAATATATTGAGAGATTTCGGGCATGGGAGTAGATTGTGGTTCGGTTGCCATAAAAAATACCATGAATATGAAGCTACCTGTAAAAACATGGAACGCCACTCTCATTATAGGGTTTCCACCTGGTAAGTAAAGACCGATCCCCAATGCAAGTATGGTCATGGTAGCAAAGCAAGATAGAACTATACGCCATTTGTATCTGAGCCAATATACGGCTATTACACCTACGATCAAAGTAACTATCGAAGACGCGCCGCCTATCCAGCTGTGGGTCTGCCAGAAAAGAAGACTTTGCGTAGGAGTTAGTTCAGTTCCAAAAACGGGTACAGTTTCATACGCAAAAGCCCAATCCATCATCCTTTCGAACCCTTGGGCCGTGGTAAGGTCCCATTGATAGTGATGTGGATGAAAAAGCATACCTCCTTCTAAAGCGCCACCGAAGATACCTTCAAAAATTTCATTCAATGCATAGATGCCATAAATTACCAGCAACACCATGGCTTTGGCGGCGGCCGCTGGATTCAGATACTTTCTCTTGAAATATCTTCCTTGGCCGTATTTGAATACGAGCATGGTTAGAACTCCTACCAAGGCCGTCACGGTGTAAGGAGCTTTGCCTGCAAGATGAGGCCCCACGAGAGTCATGCACAATCCTACGATCATCCCCGCCACCAGGGGCGATGCAGGAGAATCATAAGTTGGCTTAACGCCTTTCCATTTTTGATAGGAATCCACAGAACAGTATACGACCAATACGGAACCAATAGCAACAAGGATATGTATGAGTGCGGGCATCCCCATGACGATGACCGAGGCAAAAGCGATGATCACCATCATCAAAAAAGTCTTCATCATCAGTTCATTTTTGTCAAAACCTGTGTGCAAATGGGGGGTATCTACCAACTTATAGGGTCTTGCTTTTTTCTCTTCTTCGCCCATTTTCTTCCTCCTATGAAATATATCTTTTTAAGGTTGTGGTTGATAAAGTATATGTTTTGAGTATATTATGATTATGGATGAAACAGAAAAAACCATAACACTTGATCGACTCAACATTCTGCACCTAAAAATCCATACCGATGAGCGTTTTCGTGTCTTCGACACCTTCTATGGTCTCTATCTTGTCCACCACGACATTTCCTATATCTTTGATATCTTCGGCTTCCAATTTGACTATAAGATCGTATTCTCCGAACAGAGTATGGATCTCGACAGCCTCTTCTAGGTCTTTCAACGCATTATATACTGCTCGCTCCGCAGCAGGTGCGGTTTTCACATGTACGAATCCTATGGCCATGAACTCACCTGATAGTGGTTATTTGTTAGGGTGATATATAGTTATAGACATAACTTTTATGTAATATGAATGCATTGTAAATTCATGAAAGGAAAATATGTTACTGAAGTGAAGAGATGGATGACTAAAGAAGAACTAGTAACCGAAATCAAAGAT
>PUNG01000136.1 GCA_003551675.1 Thermoplasmata archaeon | reverse complement strand
ATGATTCAATGGCTATACAAAATGAATCAAACCATTCCTCGGGGACTCCTCAAACATCTTTACAAGACTTTGCTGGTCAATAAGTGAGGATGCCCCAGGCTTTAGCCTGGGGAGTACTCACCGAAGAGGAAGACCTTGTGCTTCGTGCTTGGTTCTTTGAACTGGTGACCGAACAAGGTGGTGTGTACACCGATTCCAAGCTGAGCGGTGCTCCAAACAAATTGATAGCGGGTGCGAACTACACATTTTGGGTGGTTTTTGAGATACCCACGGATGAGATCGGAGACCAACTCAGGTTCGAGCCGAGCTGGTTCCTCGAGGAGCCCTTCGTTGGAGATATACCCGATTACAAGTGAATCCGTGCTGGAACAAAATTACTAAATATATCGATCCGTTCAAAGGGAATATATGACCTCCTCGGATAATAAAAGAAGCCGTATCCTTTCTATACTGACAATTTCCATCTTGATGGTATCCGTGGCGGCCGTGGGTTTTTCAGGACATGTCGAGGCGGGAGAAAACGATGTAGAATTTACCATACTGCATACCAACGACGAGCATTCTGCGCTCATACCTCACTCGCCCGCCGTGGATCACGATCCCGGAGATGCCGAAGATCCCACTATAGGCGGATCCGCCCGTCTTGCCACCGCCGTGAGGGAGGCGCGGGAAGAAAGAGACGAAAACGTGCTGCTGTTCAACGCGGGGGATTTCTTGGGTGGAAGCGCTTTCGGATGGCTCGCACCTGAAGAAGGGTACGCCGTGGAACTGCAGTTGATGCAGGAGATGGGGTACGACGCAGTGATAATAGGCAATCACGAATACGATTATGGAACCGACGTACTGGCCGATTATCTGATAGATGCAGGTTATCCCGAAAAACATGAAGATACGACGGTTCTGGCTTCTAATACCGAGGCGCCGGCGGAACATCCGTTGGCCCAAAAAGATCTTTACAGGGACACGGCTCTTTTTGAATTGGATGGAGGTATCACCCTGGGCACCTTCGGTCTCATAGGAAAAGATGCGGTGGAAGTTTCTGCTTTCACCGACGACGTAGAGTTCACCTCTCAACACGAGACCGCGGACAGGATGGTAAACAAACTTGAAGAAAAGGGAGCGGATATAGTCGTTGCGATCACTCATTCCGGGGTCGACGAGGACAAGGAGCTCGCCCGGGAAGTTCCCGGTATCGACATAATAGTCGGAGGACACTGTCACACACCGCTGTACGAACCCATAAAAGAAAGCGATACCGTTATCGTTCAGGCCAGGTCTCGTTTGGAGTACCTGGGCAGTCTCGATTTGGCCTACGATACGGAGACTGGAAACTTGAGGGTCCTCAACCAAGAGAACGGCAGAGACTTTCTTACAAAGATAGACGGTCGCTTCCAGCCGGACCCGGACATATCCCAAAGTATAAACGGTCACAAAAAAGGATTGAATGAACTGGTGAGTGAAAAAACCCATGGCAGATACCAGGATGTTATGGAAGTCGTAGCTCGCTCGGATTTTACGATCACTAGGGATCCACCCATGGAGGAAACTCCCATGGGAAACTTCGTCACAGACGCCATGCGGTCGGTGACCGGAAACGTTACAGGTGAGAGAGTGGACGTGGCTATCCAGGCCAACGGCAACATAAGAGGAGATATAGTGCCTGGGAGCATGCCGCGGGGAGCTCTCACGTTCTACGACATAGTGGAGACCGTGGGTCTGGGATATGGAGACGACGGTTATGCGGGTTATCCAGTTGTCTCTCTTTATCTGACCGGGGAAGAGGTCAGAAGGGTTCTCGAGGTGGCGGTCTTACTGGAAGAGCTTATGAGCAACTCCTATTTTTTACAGTTCTCCGGAGTGCGCTACGAATACGCTCCGGACAACGCGGTGCTTTTCACGGTACCTTTCATGGACCTGCCCATACCCACTGGACGTGCGGTCACCGAGGCCGAACTGTATACCGGCGAAGGTATCCAAGATAGCGAGGAATACACAGAGTTGGAAAAGGGAGACGAGAGATTGTATCACGTGGTCACCGATTCACATGTACTCTCATTTTTACCCGTCATAGGAGATATGGTCTCCAGTTTAGAAGTCCGACCTAAAAACCGAGAAGGTGAGAGAGTACATCCCGACGATTTTGACCTGCTCACCGTGCATCGGGAGGACGACACAGAGTTGAAGGTGTGGGAAACCGTTGTAGAACATGCGGCTTCTCAGCCAGAAAAAGATGGAATACCGTCCATACCGGAATACTATGCAGATAGTTCCGGACGTATGAATCGAACGTGGTCGTTCCCATACGTATGGTTGATCTATATCATCTTGGTGATAGCGGCTCTGGGTACCGTCGTATTGATCATCAGACGGAGAAAGAAGATCGATACTTCCGAAGACGACTGATAAGGTCCGAGTTACAGGAAAAACTACCTGATTTTTTACCTAAAACAGTGTAGGCCTCCCATCGTAGAGTATGTCATCTATATCGATATCGCTTATTCACCTTCTTGTATCATCCCGATCGTGATGATGTCACTCCAACTCTTTCAACGACTCCAGTATGCTCTCGGATAGAGAAGGGCCGATACCGTTGAGGCGGCATAGTTCCTCCTGGGAAACCCCTTGTAGGTCTTGGATCGATCTATAACCGTTTTCGTATAAAAGCTCGGCTTTGGAGGTGCCCACCCCTTTCAATCGCTTCAATCCTTCTATAGCATCTTCCTTGTACATATCCCCTTCTTCCTCTTCATGCGTATCTTCTACAGTGTCTTCGAAGTCCTGACCTCTCTCCTCTTCATACGTATCTTCTACTGTATATTCGAATTCCTGATCAATATCCTCTTCATACGTATCTTCTACTGTGTCTTCGAAGTCCTGACCACTCTCTTTTTCATACGTATCTTCTACAGTGTCTTCGAATTCCTGACCACTATCCTCTTCATGCGTATCTCCTATAGCATCTTCCTTTGGTGCTTCATCGGATTTTTTTTCCTCTTCGAGCTCATTTATCTCTTTCTCCAATTCGTCCTTTTTCTCTTTCAAGTCAGAGATCTGGTAAAAATATTTAGCGGTATTATTTTCCATCAAGTCCCTTTCTTTTTTCAATGATTCGATCTCCTCTTCGAGCTCTTTTTTAGCTTTTTTCTTTTCTTCTATCCCGTACTCTTTTTTAACCATCATGGTCGGTTCTTTGCTCGTACCCTTATCTCTTCCCAAGGCAAACAACACGCCGAATACAAGAGCTATGAACACTAGGAGCAACAGTGTGACCCACCACGGTAACAAGAGACTCTCATCACTAACGGTGATGGTCAGGTCCGACGTGCTCCCCCTGACCTCCTGGTTATCCACACATCTGATCTCCAGATCGAGATCGTCGGTTTCGTCCACATCCCAGATGAAAAATCCTTCCCTGGTTTCACCAGGACCTACGGTAAAATTTTCTTCTTTGCTGACCACCTCTCCGTTCACCAGAAATTCGAGATCCACTTCGTCCTGGATGGCGCCGGGATTGGTGACTTCGAAAGCTATCACGGCCCTGTCTCCCCGTTTGAGTTCTTCTCCTTCATGGATCGAAGTTAGCTCTATCTCCAAGGAAGGCCTCTCCAGGATAGTCACGACAGCTTTGTCCCGTAAGTTATCGATGCCGACTTCGAGTTCGTATTCCCCTGGCTCCATACCGCCGGTATCCACTAAAAACTCACCTATGTATGTCTCTTCTGCTGCCGGACTATACCGAACAGCCATCACCGAACCGTCTCCACTAGAGTAGACCACCCCGTCGTTGTAAAACAGCGAGTTAACTTCACCATCATGCTCCCTATGCATCCACGATATCTCTTCGTCCTCTACGTGGTATGCCATCACCGTAGCGTCCTTACCCCCAGAGTAGACCACCCCGTCGTTGTAAAACAGCGAGTTAACGTCGCCATCATGCTCGTTATGTATCCAGATCTTCTCTTCGTTCTCTACGTGGTATGCCATCACCGTAGCGTCCTTACCTCCAGAGTAGATTACTCCGTCGTTGTAAAACAGCGAGTTAACGTCACCGTCATGCTCGTTATGCGTCCAGATCTTCTCTTCGTCCTCTACGTCGAAAGCCACCACGGAACCGTCTACCCCACCTGAGTAGATCACTCCCTCGGCATAATAAACTGAGTTAACGGAACCCTTGTGCTCGTTATGCGTCCAGAGCTTCTCTTCGTCCTCTACGTCGAAGGCCACCACGGAACCGTCTCCCCCAGAGTAGATCACTCCATCAGCATAAAAAACCGAGTGAACGGAACTCTTGTGCTCGTTGTGTGTCCAGAGCTTCTCTTCGTCCTCTACGTCGAAGGCTGCCACGGAACCGGCTACTCCACCTGAATAGATCACTCCGTCGTTGTAAAACAGCGATCTAACTTGACCATTATGCTCTTTGTGCATCCAGAGCTTCTCTTCATCCTCTACGTCGAAGGCTACCACGGAACCGTCTACTCCCCCAGAGTAGACCACTCCGTCGCCGTAAAACACTGATAGAGCCTGGCCGTTGTGTTCGTCATGGCGCCATAGAAGGTAGTCCGTTCCCAAGGTGACCTCCTGGCTGTCTTTTAACTCACCGTTGACCGCTAATTCGATGGTTTTTGTCTCCTGAAGATACACATGGTGACTCACCTCGTACTCCACCGAGACCTCTTCGCCTTGGACCACCTCGTCATCATGATGGATTATGTTCACTTCTAAATCGCCCGTATCGCTCTCCACTACATTTACCGCTGAGCCGGAAGCGAGTAAACTAACCATGAAAAGCGTCAGGACGACTACTACCAATTTGGATTTGATTACCACGGTATTTTCCTCCGTGCCCTTAACGAAAACCCTATCAGCGAAAGCATATTTAAATCTATTTCTTGTCAATGAGTCGCTCTTCTAGGATTTGGAGCCGTAGAGAAGATAAAAAATATATAACATGGCATCTCTCTCGCTATATAAGGTACCATGGAAAAAGAAAAAGAACGAGCTAGGATATGTATGTGTCTCGGGGGTGCCGTGGGAGAAAAGGATTTTGCAAAGATAAAGGACAAGATAAAGGATTTTTCAGGAGGACAGATAGAACAAAGAGTACCTGACGAGATCCCCACGGACGATGTAGGAGACATACCTTTTCAGATGATGTGTTCCAAGTATAACTCGGATGAGCAAGGATTCACTTGTCATTTCAACGCGAACCTTTCAAAAGAAGAAAAGAAGGTAAAGGATTTCATCCGATTCCTAGAGAAGATAGACGAGGATTGGAGTGACGATCTGTTGGAAAAGATAAGGACCCAACACCTCTCAAAACAGTGCAGGAACTACAAGAATATCTTCGTACGTGTAGATATGTCCCTACCTAAAGAAAGCACCAACCAGAAAACCTTCGAAGATATAGATCAAAAACTCAAGGATATCTCAGACTTTTTATTAGACGTAGAAGACCTTATAGAGATATCGTCGGGTTACGTCTGCAATTCATACTATTATCCTGAAGAGGAGTACGCACTGGAACTCGGCCTCAACGATCCCAACGACATCTACATATCTTCTGAAACATCCGAAACCATAGGGAGACCACAACTGACCGGGCTGCATCTAGACCTGGATTTTATGGATTCAAGATCGGGCCTCAAAAAAGGAGAGATAAGTTACATGGATGGGCACTATTGGATAGGATTAGAAAAAAAGTGTGACGTCCATGACCTATCGAGTCTGATATTGGATAATTTGGTCTTATCCGATAGGCTGAACAAGACCTTCGTAAAAAGATCATAGGTTTTTTGAAAACGGTTAAATAGTGCGTAGCAACATAAATCTCTTCATGCCGAAGATTATCCAAGCTGAAGATCCCGCCACCGGAGAGGTCGTAAGATCGTATAAGATGGCCACGGATGAAGAGATATCGAACAGATTTGAAAGGTCTAGAGAGGCTTTCGTTAAATGGAAGAACACTCCTGTGGAGAGAAGATGCAGATATTTAGGGAACATGAGAGAAAAGATAGTCGATGATCTCCACAACATCGTAGAAGTCATAAAGAGGGATACGGGTAAACCGGACACGGAAGCCCTGATGACCGATATCTTTGGGACTTTAAATTTTATAAAATATTACGAGAAAAACTCTAAGAAGATCTTGAAAAGAGAGAAAAGAAAAACCTCCTTGGAATTTTACAAGAATACAGCCTATGTAGAATTTCAGCCGTTAGGTGTTGTTGCGGTGATCTCACCTTGGAACTATCCCTTCCAGCTCTCTTTGGTTCCCGCGGTTACGGCGTTGGCAGCCGGTAACACCGTGATACTGAAACCTTCCGAGATTACTCCTATCACGGGTGAAAAGATAAAGAGTATAACAGCTAAAGCCGGTCTTCCTAAAGGGGTCTTCCAGGTGATACAGGGTGACGGTGAAGTGGGCCAGAAGATCATCGAAAACGAACCCGACAAACTGTTCTTCACAGGAGGGACTGAAACGGGTAAAAAGGTGATGAAAAAAGCTGCAGAACACCTGATACCTGTAGAACTAGAACTGGGTGGGAAGGATCCAATGATCGTATTCGAAGATGCAGAGCTGGAAAGGGCCGCGAAAGGCGCCGTCTACGGTTCCTTTACCAACGCCGGTCAGATGTGCGTATCCGTGGAGAGACTATACATCGAAAAAAACGTCCAAAAATCTTTCGTCAGTAGATTGAAGGACGAAGTCCATAAAGTTAAAGTAGGAAACCATGAAGAAGCCGAGATGGGGCCCATGATCCACGAAGGCCAGATAGACACTGTAGAAGAACACATAGACGACGCGGTTAAAAAAGGTGCCGTTCTGCTCACCGAGTTCGAGAAGGACGACATGTACCTTTACCCTCAGATATTGGTCAACGTGGACCACGGTATGAAGGTGATGAAGGAAGAAACTTTTGGTCCTGTCCTACCGGTGATGTCGTTCCAGGGAGAAGGAGAGGCGGTAAAGCTGGCCAACGATAGTGATTATGGACTCAACTCCAGTGTTTGGACGGAGGATAAGAAAAAGGCTGAAAGAGTGGCGGCAAGATTGGAGACAGGGAACTGTTACATCAACGACGTTGTGAAAAATATAGGTGATCCTCACCTGCCCTTCGGAGGAGTTAAAAACAGTGGTATAGGTCACTACCACGGTCCGGAAGGTCTTAGATCATTCACCGAGCCGAAATCGGTGATGATAAACAAAAATAAAGGTGCCGAGATCAACTGGTTTCCCTACACTGAAGAGATGTACCAAGATATCAAGGACTTGACACTTGTGAAACATGGAGGATCGGGACCTTTTAAAAAGATAAAAAAACTCATTAAATTGTGGAGAAAGATGTGATATTTCACTTTCCCTTCCTTCTCTTTCTATCCTGATAAGAGCGTACCGCTCGTAGGAAATCTATCTTACGGAAGCCGGGCCAGTAAACATCGGTGAAGTAGAGCTCCGAGTAAGCGGCCTGCCAGAGTAAAAAGTTAGATATCCTTTCTTCCCCACTGGTTCTCAATATAAGGTCCGGGTCGGGAAAATCGGAAGTGTAGAGCCTGTCGGATAACACTCTTTCGTCGATATCTTCGACTCGTATCTCCCCTCTTTTCACCTCTTCGGCTACTTTCCGTATAGCCTGCACTATTTCCTCTCGTCCTCCGTAGCCCACCGCTATATTGAAAAAATACTCATCGTAATCCTTTGTTCTCTCCTCGGCATAGGCTATGGCCTCTTTAACGTCTTCGGGCAGTTCTTCGATGTTACCTATGGCTCTTATCCTTATCTTTCTTTCATGCACCCTTTCGTCCTGGGCCGCCTTTTTAAAATTCTCCTTGAAAAGGTCCATGAGATCCCTGACTTCCTTTGAATCTCTTTTAAAATTTTCAGTGGAAAAAGCATAAACGGTCAAGATCTCTATATCTATATCGGTGCACCACTCCAACATCTCCTCTAGTTTCTCCCTTCCCTTTTCATGACCCGAGCCTTCGTCCAGCCCTAGTTGTTTAGCGAACCTGCGGTTACCGTCCATTATGACGGCCAGGTGAATCGGAAGATCGCCCTTCTTCTTTATCTCCTTTATAAGTTTCTTCTCGTAAGCTTGATATGCCGTGTCGGAGATAGTCTTGGATATCTCACTGATGGGGAGTCACCAAACTAACTATGAGAAAGAAACACTATAAAAAGATATTGTTTTTGTTTTGGACTGTGAAACGCCTCATCATAACCATTAAATACTCTATCACCCATGCGGCAATCAGGTGGTTTGTATGAAAGATAAAAAATTATATATTCCAGGACCCACGCAGGTAAGAGATGAAGTTATAAAAGCGATGGATGAGCCGATGTTTGGCCACCGGATGGAAAAGATGACAGAACTATTCACTACTATGGTTGAAGATACCAAGAAATTTTTAGGTACTGACAAACACGTTATAATACTGACAGCTTCCGGAACGGAGTTCATGGAGACCTCGATGATGAACCTTGTGGATAAAAAAGTTCTCTGTGCTACCTGCGGGAGTTTTAGTGAAAGACAAGCTAACATAGCCGATAGACTCGGGAAGGACGTTACAAGGATAGAGTACGAATGGGGAAAGGCCGTCAAACCCGAAGACGTGAGAGAGCATTTAGAAAAGGACGATTACGACGTCTTCACTTGTGTGATGAATGAAACTTCTACGGGGATCAGAAATCCTTTGGAAGAGATAGGAGAGGTGATGGAAGACCATCCCGACACATTCTTCGTCGTAGATGCCATCTCGGCACTGGGCGGGGACTACATAGACATAGACGGCAGCAATATAGACGTTATATTCACATCGGTACAGAAAGCCTTTGCCATGCCTCCGGGCCTAGCGGTCTGCGTGGTAGACGATAGTGCTTACCAGCATGAAAAGGAGAAGGAGTCGGCTTCATGGTACGGCGGTTTCCAAAGGAACATAGATTACTACAAGAAGAAAGGACAGACTCATTCGACCCCCGCACTCTCCTTGATGCTCGCCTATAGAAAACAGATGAAATACATGCTGGAAGAAGGCCATAAGGAAAGGGACAAACGGCATAAAGATATGGCAGAATATACAAGAGATTGGGCTTACGAACACTTCGACATGTTCCCGGAAAAAGGTTACATGTCACAGACCGTTAGCACCATAAAAAATACACAAGAGATCGATGTGGCGGGAACCATCCAAAAAGTCAACGAAAAGTATGATCTCGCCTTCGCCAACGGCTACGGCTCAAAATTGAAAGAAAAAACGTTCCGTATCGGTCATATGGGAGAACACACAGTGGAGGACATCAAAGAGTTAACGGATGCGATAGAAGACGTTGCGGGGCTGTGATACAGATGGCAGAAAAAGTTCTCGTCTGTAACCCCGTCGCGGAAGAAGCCATAGATATGTTGAAGGATGCGGGCTTCGAAGTCCACGAAGAATTCGGCATGTCCCAGGAGGAATTGACGGAGAAGGTGCCGCCCTACGAGGCCATGATAGTTAGGAGCTCTACCAAGGTGAGAAAACCTACCCTGGATGCGGCTGAAAATCTAAAAGTTATAGGAAGACCCGGTATAGGTCTGGACAACATCGATGTGGAGCACGCCCGGGAGAAGGGCATCGCGGTACACAACACACCCACCGCCACCACCATATCCGTAGCGGAACTTGCCATGACGCATATCTTGGCCTGCTTCAGGGACGTTGTGGCCGGTACCAACAGTTTAAGAGAAGGCGGATGGATAAAAAGCGAACTGAAAAGTAACGAGATATACGGTAAAACATTGGGTGTCATCGGCTACGGCAACATAGGCCGAGCTGTTGCTGAAAGAGCCCACGCTTTCGGTATGGACATTATAGCTTTCGACGTGGTCGATATAGAGGATCCGGAACCTGCGACCATGGTGGATATGGACACACTTTTGAAAGAGAGCGACGTGATGACGCTGCACGTTCCTCATATGGAAGCGACACACCATATGTTGAGCCATGAAGAATTCGAGAAGATGAAAGATGACGCGGTGATAGTGGACTGCGCTCGGGGAGGAGTTATCCATGAAGAGGCTCTTTACGAAGCGCTGAAAGATAACAAGATAAGGTTCGCCGCCAAAGACGTATTCGAAGAAGAACCACCGGGAGAGATCCCGCTTTTCGAGCTGGACAACTTCCACGCCACTCCTCATATAGGTGCACAGACGGAAGAAGGGCAGATAAGAGCGGGTACGCAGGCCGCCGAAAAGATAATAGAAGAACTGAAGTGAGGTCAAAACATGGTAGAGATACTACCTTTCCAAGGGATCAAGTACAACAAAGAAAAGACAGAGGACATGGAGGATATCATCACGCAGCCCTACGACAAGATCTCAGAAGAGATGCAGGATGAATATTACAAGAGGAGCGAACACAACTACTGCAGGCTGATCCTGCCCAAGGAAGAGAACAGGTACCAAGCGGCATCTGAACGTTTAAAAGAGTGGATAGATGAAGAGATATTGAAAAGAGAAGACGAGGCGGGTATATACGTTTACTATCAGGACTTCGAAGTGCTGGGAGAAAGTTATACGAGGAAAGGTTTCATCTCGGCGGCAAAACTCCACCCCTTCGAAGAAGAGGTCGTTCTTCCCCACGAAGAAACCCATAAAGGTCCAAAGATAGACAGGCTGAACATGCTGAGGACGACGGAAAAGAACCTAGAAGCCGGTTTTATGTTATACAGTGATCCAAAAGAAGAAACCATCCATCTGTTCGACGAGATAGCGGAGGAAGAGCCGCTCTATGAGGCTACAGACGATCTGGGAGTACACAGCAGAGTATGGAAGATCCAAGACCGGGACAAGATAGAAAAGGTAAAGAAGGTCCTGGAAAACGAACAGGTTGTGATCGCAGACGGGCACCACAGGTACGAGACCGCTGTGACTTATAGGAACGAGATGAGGGAAAAAAATCCCGATTACCAAGAGAGAGAGGCCTTCAACTGGCGTATGACTTACATGGTACCTGTAGAGGACCCTGGATTGAAGATATTACCGGGGCACCGGTTACTCCTGAACGAAAAAGTGAAAAAAGAACATATGGACGAATTGGAGAAATACTTCGAGATCAGTGAACTTTCGGACAAAGAGTTCGATGGATACTTGAAAAACAACGTTGACACCACTTCTTTTGTGCTTTTCGACGAAGAAAGGACCTTGGGTCTTCGATTAAAAGACAGAGGCACCATAGAAAAGTTCATGTCCGACGATTATTCGGAGGATTACAAGCGGTTGGACGTGGTAATCCTAAGAGACGTGATATTCAGGGAGATCATGGGATTGGAAGAACTTCACATCCATGACGATATCTCTTATGAACGCTGGTCCGAAGACGCCGTAGATAAGGTAGAAAAAGGAAAGGGTACCGTGGCTTTTCTGGTGAACGCGACCAAGCCGGAGGAAGTATTGAAAGTGGCCAAGAACGGAGAACGGATGCCCCAGAAGTCCACTGATTTCTACCCAAAGGCAAATTCTGGGTTCGTCATGATGGACATAAGCGCCGGTGAAGTTCTGGAGTGAAAGGTCAAACCACCTTTCTATATTTTATTTTTCTATATTTTTCTTCCACCGAATCTAAACATATGCTCAAAGAAAACAGCAGTCTCCTGTCCATCTTTTGCTCCTGAGCGTCCTTGACCTGCAGCTTGTAAGATCTACCGAGCAGGGTCAAACGCTGCTTGTAGATACCGATCTTCTCCCCATGGTGATATAACTCGTACCTGTATGGGATCTTCTTCAAGTACTTCATCCTGGCGATATCTTTCAAGAGATAATCACTTTTGGCGGACCCTATTTTTTTATGATCAGAATCCAATATGGACCATTCGTCCTTCACCAAGGATCTGATGCCCTCTCTCCTCAGATAACCTATGACCTCTTCATCGGTATCAGAAACTTCAAACAGTCCCGTGAACTTGGTCAAACTCTTCTGTTTTATACTGAAAAGTTCTTCTTCTTTACTTTGGTCGCCGTATACCTTGAGACCTCCTTTGAAGAACGACTCTTTTTCACAGTAAGCTATGAGTCTTCTCTCGTGGTCTCTCACAAAGTACTTCTTACCCAAAGAGAATAGCTTTTGACGTACCACGAATTCATCTCCATCTATATGGGAGGGTTTTTTTTCAACGTTCTTTTTTCCTTGCTCTTTTGAAGACAGTTCAGTCACGATAACAGATATAGAAAAGAACTATAAAATTTCTTCGAACTCTTTCGCCAAGCTGCGCATCCTTTCCGCACTCTCTTCGTGACCCGCTCTTTTCACTCTTTTGATCAGGTCCGAAAACCTTTCTTCGCCACCGGCGGTGTTGTCAGCATGGCAGATGAGTTTTTCCTCCAGGGTTTCGGGTATATAACTCCTAGAAGGAAGTCCTGCCTCCTTCGCCTCTTCCTTGGTTATGCCGCCGCCTATGTGTCTTTCTACTATCTTCCGCAGTTCGTCCGACCAGCCTTTTTCTTGTATCATGCTCGAGCCTTCCACACCGTGCTCGACGCCATGGGTGACCGTCCGGCCTATGTCGTGTAAAAGTGCACCGGCGATGATCAACCGTAGGTCTCCGCCGTGCCTCTTTTGAAGATGTAGAGCCCTATCCAATACGGCTATGGAGTGTTCCATCAACTCGGGGCTCATGTTCCTTTTACGTGCGAACTCGAAACACTCACTTGCGGAAGGTACTTTGGAATAATCGACAACTCGCTTTTTTTCCCGGGACGGTAATATACCCAATTCTCCGGAAGGTCTGTCGGGGATGGACCTGTCGTTGTACCGGTCCAAGAATACAGCCAGTGCGGCCACTTCCGAGTGTGGTTGATTACCGACCGATACATTATGGTCCGAGAGTTCATAAACGGCACTGGGTACTTTTTGCGAACCGACCACCATGAGAGGTTCCTCTAAATCATGCTCAGAAAAGAACTCATGGATATCGGAACCGTACATGGTGAGATGGACCACGTCGCCGTTCCACTCTTTGATCAATCTTTTCCAGTTTTTAGTCTCTTTGACTTCAAAATCGCCGCCGAACCTTTTTGTAACGTCTTTTAATGTATCCCTGACTTTGGAGTCCATCTTCGGGAGGTACATATTTTTCGAGCCGAAGGCTCTAGCCGTCAAGCCTACATGGGTGGTCATCCTCTTGTCTCTGTCCTGTCTGTGTCCCAATCGCAGTACCGACGGCAACGCTCTCACCATGGACCTTCATCTTCTTCAAAGGATCTCTCAACAGGTTTTTCAACGTCCTTTTCAACGTCCTCTTCAATGTCCTCTTCCAGGCCGGTTTCAAAGTCGGTCTCGAAGCTTTCATCTTCTTCCGTATCCAGGTACGCCTCGTCACCGAAGACAGGGATCAACACTCCTTTGACCAGCGGGAGTGAGGATGCAAAACCCAGGGAACCGGTCAAGATCACCACTGGTAGTTCCGATGCACCGTAGGTATTTCCAACGTGGAACAGTATCACGCCGAAGAGTGCCAGCGTCAGACCCGTGATCAATTTTCCCACTACGTCCGGTAGCAATGTAATGTCGGACAGATAGAAAGATATGGAGGAGACCACGCAGACCAAAAGGGATATGAGAGAAAAAGCGAATATGCCGCTCTTATCATCCAAAAGAGGCCCGACTTCGTAGATGATAAAGGTTATCGTGATTATTATAGCTATACCCGATACCAGTGCAAGGATCCCTTCAGACATATCGGAAAGGACTTCATCTATCTTTTCCAGGCCCATATCTATACCTCTTCTTTTACCTCTTCTACTCTATGACCTTTGTAGTTGAGCTTGACGGACCTTTTCACTAGACTTTTGAGAGTCGTAGGGCTGTGGCCTATCTTTTTACCTATATCGTTGGCAAAAGTATCTCCTTCTCTCACCGATTCTAAGATCTGCTTTTCTAACTCTAGGAATTCATCCTCTTCGATCATGGCGGCATAGAGCACGTCGCTGATCATATCTATGGCCACTGATGCATCTATATGTACCTCCGAATAGTATGTGTGGTAAGCTTTACGGGTCTCTCTACCGGTATGCTGCCATCTTGTTTCGACCAATTTCATCTTGTCGAAGAGTTTCACCGCATTTTTTCCCTCCTCTCCATACTCCTCCTCTATCTCTTCTTCGGTCTTCCAATCACTGGCTAGGTCGGTATAAACGTCTCTTTTAGTCTTCGTACTGACTGCTCTTAGTATCGGAACTAGCTCCGTTACGTCCTTTATAACTTTTACTCGACTCATCGTTATTCTAACCCCCAATTGATTTATAAAATTTAATATTTTCCTATGTTTACCCCTAATTCTCTCTTCGCTCTTTCTATAAACGAAGGTATGCTTTCTACGTCTTTGACTTCCTTTTTCAAAAACTTGATCAAAGTTTTTCTGTACTCTACGTCGTATTCGATCATATTGGATTCACAGGCCTTTTTTATCTTGTAGCACAGCTTTCCTCCAAAAGAGTCCCAATCCGTCAATATTATCACTTTATCGTGTTTTCCTCTCAACTCCTCCACGGTACGGAATATGGATTTTCCACTATTTATGGTTATTATCCTTCGTTCCAGGCCCAGGCCTCGAAGAGCATCCACGTCTTTTTTACCCTCGACTATCACGGGGATATCTTTTTTTTCGGATCGGATCCTCTCTAGGACCTCCAAAAGGCCCTCTAGTTCTTCTTTCAGCCTCATGGTGCTTCCTCTAGCCCTTTCATAAGCTTCGCCTCGAGCTCTGCGGCTTCGACGTCCGGAACGAATATCCTTTTACGTTTTGCTTTTCTCCCCTTGACGAGCCTGATATCTTTCGCTCCCAGTATCTGCGAAAAAAGTTCCACCACGGCTTTGTTTGCCTTTCCTCCTTCTGGCCTTTCTTCCACGGATACCTTCAGTTCGCCTCGCCACGGATCAACGCCTTTCATCTCACGGTTAGAGGCTCCAGGGTTTACAACTACGTCTAGGTAAACACCTCCACCGCCTTCTTCTATCACGTCGGACAGTTCATACTTTTCTTTTACGGACATCTTCAAAGGCTGTAGTGTACGCTAAAGTTAAAATCTTTTCGCTAAGAAAAAGACGTTCAGTGTATCTCTGGAAAACTGCTTTTCTCTATGGTCGGGCTTATGTTCCGTTTTTTCAAACCGGTCAGTACGGTCATCATCTTTATCTTGTTCTTGCACTTGTGGTCGATCCTAGCTCCGACTATGACCGACGCGTCCTTGTCAAGTTTAGAAGTGACCATGCCCACGATGTCGTGTGTCTTTTTGACCAATAGGCCGTTAGAGTCTCCAGACAGGTGTATCAATGCCCTCTTAGCTCCTTCATAATCCGCGTCCAAGAATGGATTGCATTCGGCGTCCTTCACCACCTGTTTCGGATCTTCCGAGGGGGCTTCGCCGGTCAACAAGGTCGAATATCCTCCTCCTCCGAGTACGGTACGAAGATCGTTGAAATCCAGATTTATCAAAGACTGCCTGGTGAGGGTCTCGGTGACGCCTTTTACCAGGTTGGATATAACGGAATCCATCATACCAAATCCCTGGTCCAGCGGCATCTCGGGACTCACTTCCAGAAGTTTATCGTTATCTAGAGTTATGGTGGAGTTGGCGTATGATTCTATCTGCTGTACGCCCTGCCATGCGAGTCTTCTTCTGTTACCTTCCACCGAAAAAGGAAGTGTTACGATGCCTATCACCATGGCTCCACTCCTTCGAGCTATCTCGGCTATCAAGGGTGCGGCTCCTGTGCCGGTACCTCCGCCTAGACCCGTGGTTAAGAAAACCAGGTCCGCGTCGGAGAACATCTTTTTGAATCCGTCGGAGGCCGATTCACCGCATTCTCTCCCTACAGAAGGATTACCTCCTGCACCCATGCCCTTGTTCATCCTACGACCGATGAGCATCTTTTTGTCCGCCTTTTTACTCCTAAGGTGCACTTCGTCGGTATTCACGGAGATGGTTGTCGCTCCGTAAACACCTATCCTGCTCAATCTGTCAACGCTGTTGTTCCCTCCTCCTCCTACTCCTACTACGTATATGTTCAGACCTGAGGCTGTATTCTTTTTCCTCCTTCTATCATTCCTTCTTTTCATATCAAACAACCCTGCGGAATTCATCACGGCGGCACGGATAGTGGATTATGCTGATTTAAGACGGTTTCGGTGAAGAGATCCAGCGTATACAGGTTGGAAAAACTATTCTTTGATATCTCTTTTATACTCCTTTATCCTCTCTCGCACGTATTCCCGCACCGCGGTCCTGATGGCATCGTCCACATTCACTGAATCACCCCTTTCTATGAGATTTTCGATCTCACCCACTTTCTTTTTTGGTAGATCGACCGTAACTTTAGATATGTGCTCGGGAGCGTTCTTGTTCTTTATTAGGTCGTCTATCGCGGTCCTGATTGCTTCAGAAGTAGAAGAGTAGTCACCTTTCTCTACCAATTCGTCAAGCTCACCAGCCATCTCAACGGGTATTCTGACGGTTATACGTTTTGTGTCCGACACCTTAAGCCACCTTTTTTTATTTAGTCCGACATTTATACGTTATACGTCAGACAATAGTGTAAGTGCTGTTTTTATTTATAAAATTTTCGGAAGATGTCTAACAGAAATCAAAAAAAAGTAAAAAAAGAAACGGTTCGCCGTTCACTCGTATATCCAGTCTTCTTCCACTTTACGGTAATCTTGATAATCCGAGCTATCGAAGAATATGTTCAGTTCACGTTCTGCACTTTCTTTAGAGTCGGCCGCATGTACTATATTTCTCCCTATGTCTATGCCGTGATCTCCTCTGATGGTTCCGGGCGAGGCATCGTGTGGATCAGTTTCGCCCACCATGTTCCTTACAAGAGATACGGTGGACTTCCCTTCCACGGCCATGGCCACTACGGGGCCTGAGGTTATATACTCTAATAGAGGTTCGTAGAAATTTTTACCTTTATGCTCTTTATAGTGCTCTTCCGCCGTTCCTCTATCCAACTGCATCATCTTCAGCGCAACGATGCGCAATCCTCTGTCCTCCAGGCGGGAAACTACTTCGCCGACCAAGCCTCTTTGTACGCCGTCTGGCTTCACCATCAAAAAACTTCTCTGCAATATAACGGACCTCCTTCACTTTTTCTTTTTTATGACCTTTTTCTTGCCTTTCTTCTTACCTTTCTTCTTGTCTTTTTTACGGTAGGTCTTGATGGCCTTTTCCTGGGCGTAATTCTTCGTCCATTCGGTCTCCCTGGCTTTTCTACCTAGGTCTATTATGTTCCTCTTACATTTACTGTTGCATAGGTGAAGGACATGACCGTTATTTTTGATGTGTATCGTCCCGGTACCGGGTTCGATGGGGTTTCCACAGAACGTACATTCTCTCTTTTCGGGCATATCATCATCACCTCACGCCTATCTCTTTAGCTTCTCTCGCGGTCTCTCGGAGCATCAGGAGATCACCTTTCTGGATAGGACCCATAACGTTACGGGTGATTATCCTTCCTTCGTCCTCTCCTTTTAGAACTCTTACCTTGACCTGTGTAGCCTCGCCGGTCATGCCTGTCCTGCCAACGATCTCGACAACTTCTCCTGGGATACTATTATCTGAAGCCATTTTAGACTCCTCTTTTTTGATTTGAAATTTAACTCAAAGCCTATTTAAGGCCTTCTAATTTCTTTTTCAGGTCCTCGAGCATCTGTTCTCCGTCGCCGGGATCCACTATAGCGATGGATGCCGACGGTGCGTCGATACCCGCCGCAGCTCCGAGTTCTTTCCTAGACGGTACGTAGGAATAGGCGACATCCTTTTCCTCGCACAGCAAGGGCATATGAGCCAATATCTCAGGCGGATTGACGTCTTCCGCCAAAACCGTGAGAACCGCCTCGCCTCGTTCTATGAATTTAGTCACTTCGTTCGTGCCTTTTCTAACTTCACCGGTATCTCTAGCTATCTCTACTGCCTCGTATGTCTTATCCACTAGCTCGTCGGGGACCTCAAAGTTTACGTATACTTTATTTGCCATATCTTAAACACCTCATTTCGGACAGAAATACCTGTCCACACATTTCATCGGTTTTCAGTGTGACAATCCTACTTGAGGTGTGGTATAAAAAAGTTTTTGCTCCGTCTTTACGATCTTCAACCCACAAAACAATTATATTTTCTTTCGTTAAGCCTTGTTATGAAAGGTTGGTGGAACAGGCTAGCCAGAGTGGATCTTTCCTCCCGAAAGGTGAGATACCACGAGATAGGCAAGCAGTTACTAAAAGATCACGTAGGGGGTAGAGGTCTGGGTGCCAGGCTTTTGTTGGATGAGATAGACCCCAAAGTGGATCCGCTGGAAGAGAACGTATTGATATTCGCCGCGGGACCTCTTACCGGAACCTTCGTACCGACTTCGGGCCGCTTCTCTCTTTCCAGTAAGTCGCCTCTCACCGAGACCATCATGGATTCCAACGTAGGAGGGTCCTTGGGCAGCGAATTCAAAAGAGCGGGTTTGGACGCCCTGGTGATAGAAGGAAAAGCCCAAGAACCCGTCATGATAGATATAACGGAAGAGCGTATACAGATAAAAAAAACCGACCTATGGGGTCTGGAGACGGGCGAGTGTTTTTCAGAGTTGGAGAAAGAGAGCGCTTTGATCGGCCCCGCAGGGGAAAATCAGGTCAGATACGCATCCATAATGACACGTGGTTACAGGGTCTTCGGAAGAGGGGGTTTGGGAGCAATCATGGGGAGTAAAAAGTTGAAGGCGATCACCGTGAGCGGTTCAAAAAGAGTGCCGGTGGAAGACGAAAAAGCATTGAAGGATCACGTTAGAAAGGCCGCTTCCAAGTTGGATTCCTCTCCCGTCACTTCCAGGGGTCTGAAAAAGTTCGGTACGCCCATATTAGTCAACTTGCTCACGTGGCTTGGGATGTTCTCCAAACACAATTTTAGGGAAGCAGCGAGCGAAGAAGAAGCCGACAACCTCTCCGGAGAGAAGATGAGAGAAAAGATAGTTCAGAAGCACGAAGGGTGTTATTCCTGCCCTATAAGGTGCGGATTGAAGACTAAGACTAAAAAAAAGAGCGGGAAGGGGCCGGAATACGAGAGCGTCTGGGCCTTAGGCTCTAATATAGGTATATTCGATCTTGAGAAGACCACGGAATTGAACTACCGCTGCAACGAATTGGGATTGGATACCATCTCGACGGGAGGCACTTTAGCCTGTGCCATGGAGATGAAGGAAGAGGGACTATGGGATGAATTGGGAGGTTTCGGAAGCGACGTCACCGGTTTATTGGATAAGATAGCTCATCGTGAAGGCATAGGAGAAAAATTGGCGGAGGGGTCCAAGCGTCTCTGTGAAAAGTACGGCTGCGATCTTTCCATGAGCGTTAAGGGTATGGAACTTCCGGCCTACGATCCCAGAGGTGCCGCGGGGCAGGCCCTTTCCTTCGCGACTTCGAATAGAGGGGGATGCCACCTCAGAGGATACATGATAGGCGAGGAGATATTCGGAGTTCCGAAACTCTTCGATAGGTTCAAGACCGGCGGTAAAGCTCAATTGGTAAAAAGGTCGCAGGAAAGGAACGCGTATCTAGACTCGTTGGTCATGTGCAAGTTCGGAGCTTTCGCACTGGATGAAGAGTTCTATTCACGCTTTTTGACCAGCGTTACCGGTGAAAGATATACTGTGGCCGACCTTCATCTGGTGGGCGAAAGGATATACGATATGGAGAGGTGGTTCAACGTCAAAGCCGGCTTCGATAGAGAAGACGACGAACTCCCTAAAAGATTCTGTGAGCCGTTGAAAAAAGGAGCCTCTTCGGACAACGTTTTCGATATGCAGAAGATGCTGGACGATTACTATGAAGTCATGGGATGGAACGAAAAAGGTGAACCGAAAAAGGAGACGCTGGAAAGACTGGATATCCCCGATATCTGAGATGGTTCAATCCCTGAATCCGTCTACGAATGCTTTTACATTTTTTCCCAGAACGTGGTGATTGTAACCTCCTTCCAACAGGGCGAACCTTCTTCCACAGCACTTATCTTCGGAGAATTCTTTGAGTACTTTTCCCAACCAACGATAATCCTCGGTCCTCAATTTTCCACCCCAGTCTTCAACGTGCTCGTCGAAGCCCGCGGAGACTCCGACCATGTCGTAGCTCTTTTCCCTAGCTAACCTTTTTTTGACCTCTTTTAGATACGTCTCCCTGTCACCGGAGCGGGGATTCATTATGGTGATGTGGGGATCGTCCCCCAAACAGTTGATGTTACCGTCACCGATATGCAGATCAAAGTCCAAGATGAAGGCGCTTTCTATCTTACCCTGTTCTCTCAAACCTTCTAGGGCCACGGACATGTTGTTGAAGTAGCAGAAACCCCAGCAAGAATTCGGCGAAGCGTGATGGCCCGGGGGTCTCACCACCGCAAAAGCGGGCACGCCTTGAAAGGCGGATCCACCGGCTAACAACGAGGAGCCTGCGGCTAGAGCTCCCATGAAGTAAGCCTTTTCATTCCTTTTTTTGATGCTCTGTAGATGTTCGGTGGTGTGTACACGCAGTAGATCAGAAGTTGAAGCGGGATCGCCTTTCATAAAATTTAGGTCGCCCTGGTCTTTTAATTCCTTTATTATACACTCTATCCTTCCCTGAGAGGCGGCGGGGTCCGAAGAGTAGTTTGGATCTTTGAACTTGGGATCATAGATTATGTTCATGTTTTCCTAAATGCACCGGTGGGATGTAAACTTTTTCAGGCTCATGATAGACGGGCTCTGTTGACCGGCAGAGGATACTTCAAAAAGTATTATTACACCCATACCTTTCAACGGAACAGAGAAGATAAGAGGCTGAAAGGATGGATCAAGATATCTACGAAGATATGTGCATGTACGGAAGATTCTTAGAAAACAGAGGTCTGAACCTTTCATCTCACAGCGGCAACATGAGCGTGAGGAGAGGTGACTGCCTTTACATAAAGAGGAGAGGGGCCATGATGGGTGCCTTAAAAGAGCAAGATGTAGTGGAGACCCGAGTAGAGGAAGATGACAGCGGCGTCATCATCGCCTCCACGGAAGTCGGTGTACATAGAGCCATCTATCAAAACACTTCAGCCTTGGCAGTTATACACGCCCACACACCTTATGCGATATCTTTGTCCATAGTCAGAGACGAGATAGTGCCCATAGATGACGAGGGAGAGTACCACCTCAAAAAGGTTCCAGTGTTAGATGTAGAGGAGTCCATAGGTTCTAAAAATGTAGAAAAAGAACTGCCTGAAATCCTGCGAGACTACAATGCGGCGATAGTGAAAGGTCACGGCACCTTCGCTCACGGTGAAAACCTCGAAGAAGCTTACAACTGGATAACCGTGGTGGAAAGTATCTGTAAAGTCATCTATCTGGTGGAGAACCTCGGTGGAGAAACCCTGAAGGAGGGAGGATGGTGACGTTCCACTACATCGAATTCAAAACTCACTGCCACGCCACGGAGAGCTTGGAAAAAGTGAAAGATGCGGTGGAAAACCTGGTTGGACAAGAGTTGGAGATGGAGGTCGCAGAAGCGGAGGGTTACTACGGCAATCCTATCCGGATACTAGAGGGGAAGATAGAACGGAACAGAGAGATGGATGACTTCTTCGAACGTTTGCCCAAAGAGTTCAAAGCGGAACTGCTGAAAGACCTGAAGAAACGGACCGACGATAGGTGCAATTTCTTTTTTAGAGTGGATAAGAGCAGAGCTTACCAAAACGAGTTGGTCCTCACTGAGGGAGGTAACAGCATAAGGGTCAGAGCAAGAGTCGAAAGCTATCCTTCGAAGAAAAAGACCGCTATAAGGAAGATGGAAAAATACCTTTCGTAGAAAGATTTATTTGGACGCTCTTCTTACAAGGTACGAGGACAAATCATGGCTGACGTTGATAGTCTGTTGGAAGAAGCAGAAAAACACCTGAACAGGTTCGAGTACGAGGATTCATACGAAAAATTTTCTCAGCTGCTCGAAAAGGATATAGATGAAAAACTCGAGGCAAGAGCTCATTTTGGAAGAGCCGAATCCGCCTTGGGTATAAACGAGATAGAGATCGAAGACATATTGGAAGATTACGAAAAGGCTATAGAGATCGAAGATGATCCTTTCTATCGTCAAGCCGCAGCCGGTTTCTGTATAGATATAGGCAAATTTGAACAGGCTGAGGAACACTACCGAAAAGCTGCGGAGTTGGATCCAGAAAACAAACATCATTATCTTTCTGATCTTGCGGTAGGATACAGGTACAAGGCTCCGGTGATGATGGAAGAGTTTGTTGAACAGGTAGGCGATGACATAATCCTGAGAAAATCTTTGAATTACATGTTAGAGGCACTAGATATAGAAAGAGAAAAGGCCAAAGAACTCCTGCAGTGACTCATGATATAGGTGACCAAGATGTTCTGCCCAGAATGTGGTGCTTTGATGAAACCCTCTGAAGGACGATGGATCTGCAAGAGGTGTGGAGCCGAAAAAGAAAGGAGCGAAAGCGATCAAGATAAGATCACATCCCAAAAGGAAGAAGAAAAAGAGATGGTCGTGATAGAGAAAGAAGTCAGTACTCAGCCCAAGACCAAAGTTAGATGTCCTAAATGCGACCATAACGAAGCATACTGGCGTCTAGAACAGACCAGGGCCGCGGACGAGCCCGAAACAAGGATATACCGCTGTACCAAATGTGACCATAGGTGGAGAGAGTATTAAGACCCTCTAAAGGTGGTTTGTATATGTTCGAGATAGGCAGGATACGGTTCAGAGCTTTCGTAAAAAATGATCTTTCATATCTGGAAAAATGGGAGAACTCTCGTGAAGTAACACTTTATTCAAGAGGCGACCCCCTGGTCTTCAAGAGCACGGAGGATATAGAAAGACAATTTCAGGAAACACTAGAAGATGAAGACAGGCATCGTTTTATGATAGAGATGAAGGAAAACGGTAAAAATATAGGTGTAGCCACCTACAAAGAAAGAGGCAGCAAGGTAAAAAACGCCGATATAGGCACCTACATAGGAGAACAAGATTATTGGAACCAAAGTATAGGAAAAGAGATCGCGTTGGGATTGTGCGAGGTCCTGTTTTTTCACAAAAATTTTGACCGTTTGAGCGCCTGGAGTTCCAGCTTTAACAAGAGGAGCCACAAAGTGCTCGAGAGCGTTGGATTTCAGAACAGCGGAAGAGCTCGAAAAAGCGGGTATGTTTTCGGTAAAAGGATAGACTGGTTGATGTTCGACCTGTTGAGGGAAGAATACATGAGCAACAGGGAATCTTATCTCGAAGATATTTTAGGCCCAGAAAGTGAAGGATACGTCAACCGGCAGTGTAAGATAAGACTTAACGACCATTGACAGGACAGGAAGAAAAAGTTAAAATTCAAGAGGGCTTTAACGTATCTAGAACAACATGATAAAGCCCTCGTCCATAACATACAAGGAAAAAATTCTACTTTACTTGGATAGATTCAAAGGTCTAGAGAGTGATGGTGATAAAGAAAGACCGGAGGGCATAACCCAGAAGGGCATCGAAGAAAATTTAGACATATCAAGGACCCACGTTTCCAGGATAGTAAAAAAACTGACAGAGGAGGGGGCGCTCAAAGAAAAAAGAGCCCACGTGAAGGGGCATCAGAAAAGATTGAAAACGTACTATCTCACTTCCAAAGGCTTCAAAAAAATTGAAGAGCTGCTTTCGGACCTATCTCAGGTAAAGGTAAAGATCATCGACAACGGTGAAGAAAAAGTATGTGCTCTATCTCGGATCGAAAAAAAGACCGACGGCGGCATCGATATATTGAGAGCCATCTCTTTTCTCGAGGATTCTGAAGACCTTACCATAGATCTCGAGGAATTGGGTCCTAGAGAATTCGTCAGATCTATCAGGGACGTTCCCGAGGTGGAAGAACTCTATGGGCGAGAAGAGGAACTCAGAAAGATGAGAAACTGGATAGAGGGAGGTACTCCTTTCATGGCACTCTTGGGAGGTAGAGGGCACGGTGCGACCAGCTTGGCGTCGAAATTCATCAGCGACCTGGAAAGAAAGCACATACTCTGGGTAGACCTGAAAAAACTATCTTTAAAAGACCTAAAAGAGAGGTTATCCTCCTTTTTAGAAAAGATCAAAAGTGCAGAGGGTAAAAGTAAGGATGAAAAAAGCGAGAACTCTCAAGATATCATCTCCCCGTTTTTGTACAAAGAAGCTCTTCTAGTATTTGACGACTACCACGAAGTAGATGACGAAGTAGTATATTTTTTGACCCGACTCTTGGAGAAGTTTGAAGCGTCCGAGGATAGCTTCTCCCTGAAAGTCATGATCACCGGCAGAGAAGGCACTCCATTTTACAAAAGATTCTACCTGCATGAACATATCGAAAAAAAATTGGTAAAGGAACTCAACATCTCGCCTCTGGACCAAGAGGACGCTCAAAAGATACTGGGTGACGAAATCGAGCAGGAAGCTCTGGATAGGATCATGATGTTCACAAAGGGTTCTCCCTTGCTGTTGAAACTCTTGAGGAGAGGAGAAGAAAAAAAATTGTGTGAGATCACTCCTTGGGAAAAGGAACAGATCTCTTTGTTGATGTTTCTAAAAACTAAGGTCAAAGAATAGTGTTTAGAAAATATTAAATATCTGGATCCTTTATTATTTACAAGAGAAAACATGTTGACGGATAACTTAGCCAAGTATTTCATCGTCTTACTGGGCTTCCTCTTTTTCGCCGTAGCTATCGTAGTGTCCTTGGTTTCGGACTATCCAAACGTGATACCGGCGGGGATAGGTATAGTAGCTCTATTTCTCATAATATTACCTTTCACTCATCAAAAGGGCCAGCAGTGACCGAGGCGAATAGAAATATTTTTATCTCACAACCTACGTTACCCCTTCGATGGCTATGTACGAAGTATTTGAAGTAGAATCAGAGAAGATATCCGTGATCGAGGATATATTGAGCGACGATCTGATCAGCAGGCAGAACACCGATGTTAAGGAAGGAGAAAGCCTGGGATTCAAAGATATCACATATGTGATGGTCGAAGGTAAAGAAAAAGCTGTAAAAAAGGCCAGGGAACTCTTTGAAGAAGAAGGCATAAAGGTGGCGGAAAACAAAGATGAGGTCAGGGAGAAGATAAAAGAGGAAGAAGAAGCTGCCGCCGAAGGCGTCGGGGTCGTATTCGGTTAAGTTTACTTTTTTACCCCTCAGAGGTACCCGCTAGAACCGTTACACGGGTCCTATCATCTATGGACGGATCCTTTCTCAGGCCCCACATTATTTTAGAATCGGGCCATTCTTTACGGATCTCTTCCATGGCGGATTGTGCCTCCACTTCACCCGTACCTTTCCCACTGGTGACCACCGCTAATACGGTATAGTATTCTTCAAAATCCTTCAACCAAGGAGATCTGAGAGCTTCCTTAGAAGCTCTCTTACCTCTATCTCTACCCTTCCCATAACCGGCGCCGACCCTGAATTCGTTCAATCCCTTACAGAAATTTTTCAGGTGTGGTATATCCTCTTTGGTCATGACCGCATTCAAATCCTCCATGGGCAGTCTCATGATGGTGTTCATCACCTGGAAAGCATCCATCATGGGCAAGTTCCTATCCATATCCAAAAGTCTGCTGTTGGAAAAGAAGGCGGCGACATCAACGTGTTCTTGTATCTTTTTTTGTGCTTCATCGGCAAATCTCCTCCTCCTGATGTTCTCACTCTCAAAGGGTTTGGCGAAGAAGCCCATGGTGAACGCACTGAATTTTTTACTGAGTTCGGCACATGCCAGAGAAGACCAACTACCAGTATCTCCACCGAGACCCGAGACCAAGTAAAAAATATCGGCGGATCTCATCCTACGTTTTATATTTTTTTCGGAAGGGGTGAGATGTCTATTACCAACGGAGTATTTCGACTGATAGACTTCGTGCATGTCCTCTTTTGATATCTTTATGAAGGATATGTCCGGCTCCCGCTCCGTGGTACCCACTTCATACATCCTTATATTGGTCAGAGACTTAGAGTCTATATCCGAGATGATATTTCGACCTGCCCCGCCTATGCCCAAAGCTATGGTGGAAGGCCTTTCCTCTGTATCTGCGACTTCGGCGCCGAATCTTTTTACGGACGTCATATTATCCCTCTATCGTTCGGTAAAATAAAAACTATTCCTTTTCACTTCTTTTTTAAAGTTCTCAAACCGACCCCGGAAGACCGTTCTTTTATCTGCTCTTTTTTATCCTTCAACTCGGTCCATCCTCCTATGATCGCTCCCACCATGGGGCCCAGGAAAGAAGCGAAATAAGATGAAAAGGAACCCTTCAATCTTCCAGATATGAGTGGTGCGAATATCAGAGCTAGCACTAGACCGAGCCAGAGTCCCATGGGCCAGCCAAGTTTTGATCCGGACCAGGAGCCGAAGACGGTCCCGACCACCAGAGAAACGCCCAAGGCGGTAAGGATGTGATAATTGAACCGGTCGGGGCCGTTTATCCCTAGGGCTGCAAAAACAACTCCTACTATGACTAAAAAGGCCAATATAGGCTTCATGAATTTTGTTGTATGTACGTATCTATCAAGATCTTTTAGAGGCAATCTTAACACCTTCCTTGTTCTATGGTAAAACTCTATGAAAGAGGGAATTAATTATCTTTTGCCTCTAAACTAAAAGAGGAGGTAGTAACATTAAAGTAGGATTATTTGTTCTTAATATTATATGAAGATGGTTGAGAAAAAAATATACGTGACCTTTATCATAGTTCTGCTCTTCTTCGGCACCCTTCAAGTGAGCTCCAGCCATCTGATAGAGTACACGGAACAAGATCCGGAAAAAGAAACATACTTAGAGATCAATAGTGATCAGGAACTGAAAGATCTCGCACAGGAACAGGGGTTGGACGGTGCCGGAACCGAAGACGACCCTTATGTCTTATCTGACTGGGAGCTAGACGGAGGTGGGAATAACCCGGGCATTTATCTTTCCGATATCGAGCTGCATCTTCTCGTGAAGAACTGCAAGATACACAACTCATCGGCCCACGGGATATTTCTTTTTCAGGTCTCAAATCTGACCATGGAGGATAACGACATAAAGGATGTAGGAACGGGATTGTTCATAGAAGATTCTCATGATAATCACTTTTTTTCCAACGACTTTTCAGATGTTCAGAATATAGGCGTGGAGATAAAAGGTTCAAGTATGCATAACTCATTCTACGAGAACAGTTTTGAAAGCCGCGGTATATATCTTAATGTGAGAGAAAGCAGCGTAGGATCTCAATACATACCTGTCAACAACACCATAGGCGGAGAACCTATACATTATCTCAAAGGGGAGGACGAAGAAGTTTTTACTGCAGAAAAAATAGGACAATTGATGATCGCCGATTCCTCTTCCATAGAAGTTGAAAATGCTGTCATACCCAAGGGTAGTATCGGTTTGACCGTTATACACTCAGAGAATATCTCTGTAAAAAACGTGACCATAGAAGGACAGACCAAAGCCGGGATGTATCTAAGGGGGGTAAAAAACGTAAGCGTAGAAAGCTCCAGGATCGCGGAAAACCACGGTGACGGTTTGAACGTATACTCTTCAAAAAACATCACCATAACGGATAACTTGATAGAAAGATCGGGTGGTTACGGTATAACCATAGAAGAGAGCATCGACGTTGGCATCTACCTCAATGCGCTGAGGTGGAACCGGATGGATTCTTATGTCCGTTCTGGATCGTTTCCCAGCCAGGCAAAAGAAGACGAGAGGTCTTCATCCATCAGGTGGAACTCCACTCACTTCGGAAACCATTGGAGCCCGTGGAATACAACCGCCAGGGATAGAAGCGGCGTGATGACCGAAGCGTACGAGATAGAGCAGGGCGCTAAGGATCATCATCCTCTCTCGTCCATGATAGGACCGCCTGTAGATATATCCGTTCAGCCCAGGGACGGTGCCGTCATATTGAACTGGAGCGAACCCAGATATTCTATCTTCGAACCGTTCAGCCACGTAAAGATATACAGAGGATCGGAGGAAGATAACGTATCTCTATACAAAGAGACGGGCGCAGAAACCAGGGGCATCGTGGATGAAAACGTGAGCAACGACGAAACATATCATTATGGTCTAATAGCATCTAACCAGATAAATTCCAGCTTTCTAAGCCCTCTTGTACGGGTGAGGCCCGACGGGACACTTCCTAGAGTGGTAGAATATTCGCCCAAGGGAGAGGAAGTGGCAGTGGACTCTACCATCACGGTAATATTCTCAGAGGATATGCTGGAAGATACGGTCAACATCTCCGTAAAAGGAGTCTCCGGAAACCTTACCGGCGGAGGTTCCACTTATCACTTCGAACCTGAAGGGGATCTGAACTATGGAGAAACCTATCGAGTCGAAGTGAGGGGTAAAGACACGGCCAGAAACAGGCTGGAGGGAGGGAGCATGTATTGGACATTCACCACTACATCCGCAGCCACGGTACGCGGAAAGATCATCTCCGCCGACGGCGAACCAATAGAGGGTGCCGTGATAGTATCTGAAAGCGGCGGCCACAACATCACTGATTCCACGGGAACCTTCGAGATGAAGTTAGAATATGGTGAGAGTACTCTCGTGATAAACAGGGAAGGATATTTTGAAAAAGAAGTGAACGTAGAAACGGGACCGGGTGAAGAGATAGATATAGGCGTTATCGAGATGGAAAAAGAAGGCGGTGAAGGAAAGATATCACGTTGGTTATGGCCCATGTTGATATTTACTTTTGCAGTCATCCTCTTGGGTATATTAGCCTCCTTGGTTTTTCTACGGCGTTTGAAAGATAGAGATACGGTATACGAGGAAGATGCCTATGAAGAAGATAGTTACGAGGATTTAACCCAAGAAGAATTCGACACATGGTGGGACGAGGAAGATTAGTCGTTAAAAATATTTAAATATCTTTCGAGTGTTGATGTGAGCGAGGTGAAAAAATGTCCGAATACGTGATATTATCGAAACTGACCGACGAGGGTAGAAAGACTATATTGGAAAATCCTGAAAGGATCAAGGAAGTGAACAAGGAGTTGGAAAACAAGGGAGCGAAGATACTAACGCAGTACGCGCTTTTGGGAGAGTACGACTTCATAACCATCGTCGACGCGCCCTCTAAAGGAGACATATACAGAACGGTGAGCGAAGTAACATCCAGGGGAGCTATAGAGACAACGACGTTGAGTGCCATGGATGTAAACGAACTGATAGAAAAGATGAAAGAGTAGAGTGCGCCATACAAAAAACCTTTTTCTTTTTTTTGATGTATCCGCTTAGAAAATTTTATTAGTTTATAAGCTCATATCACTATATAACATGAAGAGCAAGAACCGCGATCCTCTACCTTCCCAAGCGGATGAAGAAGGTAAAGGTTGGATCCTTTGTGGGTTGAAAAAGAGCGAAGAAAGGCTGGAAGATTACCTCGATATCAACGATGTCAGATTTCCAAAAAAGGCGGATGAAGAGGAGGAACACTTTTCAGAAGTTGTGGATCCAAAGGTAAAAAAGATAGACAAGAGAGCCATAGATGACGGTTATCTGAGTGGAAAATGGGAGTTGGCCATATCTCCTAAAAAGGTAGACGACATATGGATATCGATAAAAGAGTTGATCCACGAATACAAGATATGGGGCGGCCAAGTCAGCACGCGATGGTTAAGAGAAAAGAAAGATATGGACGAACATATGATCCGTGTTTACACTCCCAACTACATGGACCAAAAAGATGTCATGAGGGTTGGAAGGTTGATAAAAAAGAGATGCGAGATAAAGAAAAATATGCTGTATAAACCCGACATATACAACGTTCTACAGATCTATTCGGAAGAAGGAGAAGATAGAAAACTGCCCAAGGAGATAAGGTACAAGCTATAGGGTACATTTTAAGGTATATACCATCCCGAGCATATTTTTTTCTATTTTCCTGGTCCGGAATCTTTTTGATAGTTTTTTTTCTACGTCCCTGTCCATGTGGGTTCTGCCAAATACCTTCGCGGATATCATCATGGGATAAAAAAGCAGATACCCATGACGATCCTCCGGTTCACCGGTGTCCAACACTATCATCACGCCTTCCGAGCTCAAGATCCTGGCACACTCGGAGACGGCTTTCTCCACGTTCGGTATGGTTGTAAAGGTAAAAGTTGCTATTATCTTATCGAAGTGATCGTCAGGAAATTTGGAGGATTCGATATCGTCCTTCACGACTTTCAAGGTGAGGTCGTCGGGAACGTTTTTCATCCTCCGTATCTTCTTCTTTGACTTATCGATCATACCCTGGCTTATGTCAGACCCTATGATCAGACCTTCCTCCATATATTCGGCGATCCATGGAAGTATTTGACCCGTTCCGGTGCCTATATCCAATACCCTTTCGCCTTGGGATAGATCGAGATGCTCTACGGCGTTTTTTTTCCACCTCTTTTGAGATGAGGATACCAATGGAAAATTGTCTACAGCGTCGTAAAAAGGAGTCCAGATATCGTACCTATCCGAGACCTTCTCTTTATCACGGTTCATTTAAAAGAAAAACGGAGTCAAGTTATTTAAACTGTGTCCTATCACCAGGGTATGGTCATACCGAAGGTCAAGTCTTGGTATATGATGAAGTAGCTGATCATGTAACCCAAGATAGCCCCTGAATTGAGGAGAGGCAGTCCTGCATGTGGTTTACCCTTCAGAACTAATCGGGTGAGCACTATCATACCACAGACCGCCCCGATCATGCTTCCCATGGCTACTAGAAGAGGACCATAATGACTTCCTACCCATAACGGATCAAGATAGATGCTCGCGGATACAGGAAGTATACCCGGTATGATTATATCGCCCAAACCGATGAACATGGCTTCCCTTCTCCTTTCTCCATCTCCCTTGCCCTTCTTCTTCTTTTTGATGTCCTTCATGACGTTTTTTTTATCCGCATAAGAGTAATCCCTTTTCTCAGGAACCACCATCATGATGGGGGTTTTCAATTCCATAACGCCTGAAGCCAGGGATAGCATGTGCTTGGTCTTGTAAACCGAGATGAAGTCGTAGGCGGCTAAAGCTATCAGCAGGATAAAGACCGGGAGTATGCTGAAACTCATGCCGAATATACCTATAATACCTGCGCCCATTATTATACCGAGACCGTTGACCACGTACCATTCGGGTTTTTTGTAGAGGAGATAAGTAAGGGAGACGCCGAGTCCTATCGCCGCAAAGAAAGGCCAGTCGAAGGGCAGGATACCCAACCTGCGTCCAGCGGCAAATAACACAGGATAGAAAACGTAGAACAGGGTCAATCCTACCACGCCCAGTATCAGATACTGTATGATATTACCTTTTCCGTATTTGAACAAAAGCAGCATGCCGGCGGTGAATACCAAGATAAATCCCACGTAAATTAGCGGAGTCAAAGGATCTTCGGCGCCCTCCTCCCCGAACGCCTGATACTCCTGGGGATAGGTATGAACCACGTTGAGAGCTATCATATGCACTAAGACGAGCATACAGATTATGGCTATGGATGGAAGGTGCTTTCTTTCTATCTCTATCATATTATCCGATTTTCTTAACCTCCGACCACGCTGCCGAAGGCAAGGTTACCTGTTTTGTTGTTTATCCTCACTTTGACTTTGTCGCCCTTTGTAGTACCTGGAACGTATATGGTGTAACCGGCCCTTTTTGCCACTCCGTCGCCTTCTCTCCCTATGTCCTGAATCATCAACTCGTATATCTCTCCTTCCTCGAGTTTGTCAGTGTCTTTAGCTGCACTGGCTTTCGCCTGCCTTCCACGGATGGGTCTGTGAGCACCGCAGGCGTCGCACCTGATTATATCTATACGGTTCTCTTTCATCAGCCTGGTATCAGGTCTGCCGCACTCTGAACAGAGTACGTATTTTTCTATGTAATCCTCCATCTTATTCTTTATCTTCTCAGTGCTGATCCTACCTTTGAAAACGACCCTGCCGTTCTCATCTTCGCCGGCGGTTCCCAGCTCACGCAGTAGGAACTTCAATACCTTCTCCGGTGAACGGTTTATCTTGTCCGCAACATCTGTGAAATTTTTGAATATGGTGGTGTTACCCTCCTGGAGTATATCTATCTCAGGTACCTGAAACCTGTCGTGGTGTGAGATCTCCTCGGGCAGATTATTCCTAGCTTTCTTTAGAAGACTTTCATAATCGTTGTATGAACTGACCTCTTCTTGCTCTGACTCGTTAGACATAATTGTACATAAAACTGAGAAGGGTTTAAAAAGATATTGGTCGGACTCGATGATACCCATAGATTTTTTATATGTAACGGTCCATACGTAGACCATGTATGAGAGAGTGATAATACCGACCGACGGTTCTAGATGTGCGATGAAAGGTGTGGTGGAAGGTTTGGATATGGCTAAAGACCTTGGTATAGAAGCCGTGGCAGTCTATGTTATAGATAGGGGTGAATATGAAGGGCTTCATCATGAAAGCATAAAGCGTTCGGCTATGCGTGGTTTCAAAAAAAGAGGTAAAGACGCTCTTAGAAGTGTGAAAGAGGCCGCTGATAAAAGAGGTGTAGATCTAAAAACCAAGGTCCTCAAGGGCGTGCCTTATAAAGAGATAAACGGAGTGGCTGAAAGAAACGATATAATATACATAAGTACTCACGGGTTCTCGGGTTTTAGTCATCTGTTTTTGGGAAGTACCACTGAAAGGGTCTTGAAAAACACTAAAAGTACCGTCGCAGTGGTAAGAGGAAGATAGATTCAGTTTTTCTTCGTCTTCTTCCTACACGGTGTAGGAAGCTTCATAGATGCTTTCCTGGCCGCATCTTTAGCCACGTCCACACCGTTCTCGTTGATCCATATCTTTATGATCTCTTGGTTTTCGTTCACTCTGGCGGCGTTACCCACTTTTTTACCGAACGACCTTCTCATACCTTCGGACAACCTATCTGCTCCCGCACCGGTAGCCTGTTTATTCTCTCTCAAAACATGATGCGGATATACGAGGATTTTGGCCTTGAAGTTGTTTTCACCCAGATTTTTGGTCAATACTCTTGTGAGGGTAACTCTAGCGGCTTCCAACGCAACGTCTTTTATCTGACACTTCTCTTCCGCAACTAGGGTCACCACGAAATCAAAATCTCCTTCTCTGTTACCCATGGTGAACTGCCCTACTCTAACGTGGGGTACACCTCCTATGTATTCTTTACGGGTATAAGGTTGGCCTTTGACTTCTCTGTACATACTGCCTGGTTTTTGTGGCATGGTATCAAACTTGCATAAACACTACCTATTTATAATTTTTCTGCCTGCGCCTCAGTGAGCTACTTGTCCTCTTCCTCCTCCTCAAGATTATCAACCGTCTTCTCGTCACTCCGCATCCCCATCCAGACGAACACGAGCAGAGTTATGATCAGTGATCGTCTCCCAGGGCTGCGAAGAACGCCAGCAATTTTTGCAGATGTATCTCGCCTCTGGACCCCCGGGCCAGGTCGAAGTCCACCTTTCCTATCTCGGAGATGACTTCCTTTCTCTTATCTTTGCTAAGAGGGATGTTATGAACCTCTTGGTTGACCATCTTGAGGACTTCTTCGGCAGTATATCCCTCCTCTATCAGAAGGTCGAACAGTTCTTCTCTCACATCGCCGAACTTTCTCTTGCGTGCTTTCAGTATAAGTCCTTTTATATCCGCCGTTTTCGTCTTTTTCACCGCATTCTTTATGATATTTTCAGTTATGACGGGATCCATGGAGTTCGCTACTTGTAAAAGGTTGGTCAGCTTTCTCATGTCTCCTTTCGAAACCCTGATCAATATGTTGACAGCGTTCTCATCTATCTGGAATTCCTCCTGATCCTCTATCATTCTTATCCATCTTTTTACCATCTCTTTACTCAGGGGACGAAAACGAAAAGTAGCACACCTGGACTGGATAGGGTCTATGATCTTTGAAGAACTGCTGCACGATAGTATGAATCTCACGTTTTCAGAAAAATTTTCCATGGTTCTACGGAAGGCGGACTGAGCAGCTTCAGTCAGGTCGTCCGCCTGGTCCATGTATATTATCTTGAAGTTCTTTTCAGTCAGGGTTTTAGACCTGGCTTCTTCTTTTACAGTACCCCGTATGGCGTTTATACCCCTTTCTTTGCTCTCTGTGAGCTCAACAAAATTCGCTTTTTTATCGTCTCCGTATATCTCGTTGGCAAGGGCTAGAGCCGTGGAAGTCTTGCCGACTCCGGGATCGCCCGAAAAAAGAAGATGCGGCATGCTGCCCTTATCTATATACACCTTCAGCTTTTCGATGATCTCTTCCTGACCCAGGATATCATCCAATGTATTCGGTCGGTATTTTTCCGTCCACAATTCATCCATCGAAGAGGTCATCATGACTGGAGATATTAAAATTTCGGGTGATCATGAAGCTACCAAAACTCTCAGTT
>PUNG01000022.1 GCA_003551675.1 Thermoplasmata archaeon | reverse complement strand
TGACGACGATGACGACGATGACAACGATGATGACAACGATGATGAGAATGGACTTCCAGGCGATGATGAAACCGAAGGCGATGAACCACTGGATAGATATCCTGACTCAGTGATGTTGAGTCATACAGAAACCACAGTTGATGGTGACAAGATGATACAGATAAGTTATGGAACTGAAGATACTCCAGACGATGTTGTGAACTGGTATAAGGAAGAATTGGGAGATCCATACTCGGAACAAACTCAAAACGGCGAAACGATACTTTACTATGATTTATCTGAAGAAGAGGGGCAATCTACCGAGCACGCTACTATAACAGTTTCAGAGGACGATTACACCTCTATCAGTATCATGTATGTAGCCGAGAACTAATCAGTTCTATCAAAAAACCATTTCTTTTTTTCTTATCCTTTTAATCAAAGTCTTCATAGTGACCCACAGGTGTAACGGATAGAAACAAAGCGGATACAAAAACGGAAAAACCGAATCCAAACAGTAATCCCGTCAATGTTCTGAACTCGTTGAAACTTTCGTAATCGCTCACCAGTTGGATCCCTCCGTCTAAAACCATGGGTAGCGCGAAGACCGCTCCCAATAGAACGAGTATAGCAACTTTCTTTCTTTCGGAGATATCAGTACTGATATAGACCAGTTCCAGCAAAAGATTCTTCAGCTCTTTTCCACCTCTAACGAAGGACATCATGAGAAATCCGGCGGAAAAACCGATGAATATACCCACATCTCTCGCACAGACCGGCATCTGATTTCCATTGATATGGTAAGAGCGGTAGTGTTTTTGATGACAGTTAAGGTCGCTGAAGGTGTAAATGATCCTATGGTAAGATGGTAGCTCTTCCCATTCTTCACTGTAAACTATACGGTTGGCGGACCCGCTCAACCCTTCTACGGTACCTGGCTCCAAAGTGAGCGGCGCTATGAAAATACTCACAGTGTAAAATAGGGTGATGAAAAAAATAGCCAAAACCATCTTGTTGACATTTCCTTTCAGATATTTGATTTTAAGATCCAAGTTTCAACTCCTCCATAAGACTCTGCTCTTCGATATCTTTTTGCTCTCCTGTTTTCATGTTTTTTAGAGCTAATTCTCCTCTTTCCACTTCCTCTTCACCGATGAGTACAGAATACTTGAAGTTACATTTATCTGCGTAACCCAACGCTTTACCGATGCTTCTACCTTTAAGATCGATATCACTCCGTACACCTTTTTCTCGAAGATCTTTGAGAACGGCGTGAGCGTGTGGTATCGTCTCTTCTCCTATCGGTATCAAGTAGCATCCTTTTCGTTCACTTTCAAATCCTTTTTGTTCCTTCTCCATTGCTAGATGTAATCTATCGAAGCCGATGGCAAAGCCTTTTGAAGAGACTTCAGTACCGAATATATCTCCAAGATTGTAGTCTCCGCCCCCGCATATCTGCTTCTCGGCTCCGAGTTGCTCCGCATCTATTTCAAAAACTACTCCCTTATAATAATCTAAACCTCTTACTGTCCGAAGGTCAACGACGTAGTCCTTTTCGTCTATACCATAATAGGAGATATACTCGATAACCTTCTCAAGGTATCGGTGATGCTCTTTATTCTCAAGATATCGGGATATATCCTTAAAAGATGCTTTAAGCAGTCCTATGAATTCATCTCCTAGATCAAATTGGTCTAAGACATCTCTAGTTTCTTCCTCTTTATCGATCAGATGGTAGATGTCTTCTCTGTCTTTTTTAGATATGCCCTTGTTTTTCAGGTATTCTTCCAATATCCTGAGGTTTGATATCCTCATGGTAACATCTTCCAATCCGGTTTTTTTTATACAGTTATAGGCGAGACCTATGTTTTCGGCGTCGGCTCTAGCGGTGTCCGCACCTATCAACTCGGTACCAAAATGCCAGAACTCTCTATATCTCCCCGACTGAGGCCTCTCGTATCGGAAGGCGGGTCCGAAGTAATACAATTTTAAAGGTTTTGGCTCACCTTTCAAACTATCGGCATACATCCTCATCACAGAAGCCGTGAATTCCGGTCTCAAAGCCAAGTCCCTTCCACCCTTGTCCTCGAAGGAATATATCTCTTCAACTATAGAAGGACCGGATTTTTCTAGGAACAGCTCCACATGCTCAAAAGTCGGTGTCAGTATCTCTCTGTATCCAAAGCTCTCAACCGTTTCTCGAAGAAGTGTTTCCAACCTTCTCCTAGAGCCCATGTGATCTGGCTTTAAGTCTCTCGTACCACGAGGTCTTTCTATCATATATTGGGATTATGCATATATGATATATAAGTCTAAGTCTTTTTGAGATCATGAAAGAAAGATTGTCGGCAAAAGAAGGTATAAAATATCTACCGCACTTTCCTACTGTTCTCATCGGAACCGGTAAAGGAAAAAAGGCCAACCTTATCACCGCTGCCATGGTCCATGTTTTTTCTATAGAACCAGAGATGATAGGTACCGGTATCTCACCGAAAAGGCACTCCTTCGAGCTGTTAGATGAATACGAAGAATTCACGGTTAACGTTCCGGACAGCAGTATGTTAGAGGAATTGAAAGGCTGTGGAAGTTCGTCAGGAAGAGATATCGATAAATTCGAAAGGTTTGAACTGACCAAGGAAAAAAGTGACGTTATCGAAGTCCCAGGGGTAAAAGAATTTCCATTGATATTAGAATGTAACTTGGAAAAGAAAGTAAAAACTGGAGATCATCACTGGTTCGTTGGTAAAGTGGTCAACGCAAAAAAAGCTGAAAACTTCGAAAGAAGTGAAACCATACTTTACTGGGGAGGAGAGTTCAGAAAACCCGGCGACCTTATAGAGTAAACGATCCCCTATACCTTCAATCTGCTCATAGCTTCCTCAAGCAGATCCATCTCTTGAGAAAAACAAAATCTTACCAGATCTTCACCACCTTCATCATAAAAAGATGAACCTGGAACCACAGCTACTCTTTTTTCTTTTACAAGGCGATCTGCGAACTCTTTATCGTTCATGCCGTACTCACTTATGTTCGCTAACATGTAATAGGCACCTTGAGGTTTAAAGGGCTCTATCTCTGTTTTTTTCAAACTTTCGTAAAGGAAGTCGCGGGCTTTTCTGTAGTATTCTAGCATGTTCTCATAATAACTTTCAGGTAAGTTCAGCGCCTCCACAGCACCATGTTGAAACGGAGTCGGTGCGCAGACCGTAGTGTAATCGTGTACCTTCCTTATAGGTTCCATGAGATCTTTAGGAGCCGCTACGTAACCTACTCTCCATCCCGTTATCGAGTATACCTTGGAAAAACCTCCTATGCTCACTGTCCTATCCCACATATCTTCAAAAGAGGCGAGTGATAAGTGTTCCCCTTCATAAACCATCCTTTCGTACATCTCATCAGTTACAGCCAAGATGTCATGATCTAAACATATATCTCTCAGAAATCGAATATCCTTTTCTGTAAAAACTTTACCCGTTGGGTTATGAGGTGTGTTTACTAAAATCACCTTGGTATCGTCGCCCACTTTTTCTTTCACATCTTCACGATCGATCTTCTGATCCTCACTTATGGTCGAAAAAACGGGTCTCCCGGAAGCAAGGGAAACCGCGGGAACATAATTCTCGTAAAAGGGCTGAAAGATCAATACTTCATCTTTGGGTTCTATCAGACCAAGCATCGCAGCCATTATGGCTTCGCTGGATCCGCATGTCACGGTGATCTCGAATTCCGCATCGTAATCTACTTCGTTAAAATCTTTTAACTTACCTGCGATCTTCTCCCTTAACTCTTCTTCACCCCAGGTTATGGAATACTGATTTAGTTGGGAATCTACGGAATCCTTTGCCTTTTTTAAAACACTCTCATGAGTAGGATAATCGGGATACCCTTGGGAGAGATTGATGGCGTCGTACTTTTTCGCCTTCCTGGTCATCTCTCTTATCATGGACTCACTAAAGCCTTTTACCCTTTCAGCTCCTGACAAAGTATCACCCATGATGTATAAAAGTACCCGTTTTCCCGTCTAAAGCCTCCAAGATTTTCTCAGGTGTAGTTATCAATACTTTCTCGCCGCCGTTTTTTAAGAAGTCTATAGAAGCTTCTACCTTGGGTCCCATGCTGCCCGGAGGAAAATGGCCTTGATCTAAATACCTCTTTGCTTCCCTTATCGAAACAGAATCTAAAGGCTCTTCACTTTCCTTTCCATAATCTAGAAAAACCTTCTCCACATTTGTGAGCAAAACCAAAAATGTTTCATCTATCTCGGAAGCTAAAACAGAAGTGGCTTTGTCCTTATCGATGACGCCCTCTACACCCTTCAACATACCGTTTTTCTTTATTACCGGTACGCCTCCACCTCCAGCTCCGATGACCACATAATTTTTGTCTTCGGCAAAGACCAAGTCGTGTATGATCTCCGATTCCACTATCTCTTTAGGTTCAGGAGAGGGAACCACCCGTCTGTACTTATCTTCCGCAGTTTTTTTGATAACCCAATTTTTCTTTTTTTCCATATCTTTTGTTTCTTCCTTCGTGTAAGAGGGCCCGATGAACTTAGTGGGGTCTTTGAATGCAGGATCATCTTCGTCGACTACTACCTGGGTTATGATGCTCGATATGATCATATCTATGTCTCGTTTGATTAGTTCGTTCCTCAACGTCTGTTGAAACATGTAGCCGATCTGGCCTTGAGATTCTGCACCACAGACGTCCAAAGGTAGAGAGGGAACTTTAGATGAGGACAATTCGTTTCGGAGCAGTATATTGCCCACTTGAGGACCGTTTCCGTGGGTCAGTACCAATTCATAGCCTCTCGTTATCATGGAGGCCAGTTTTTCACATGTTTTTCCCATCCTTTGAAATTGTTCTTCGGCAGTACCTTTATCTCCCGGTCTGATCAAAGAATTTCCACCCAATGCAACGGTAGCTGTTTTCATTTTATCCCTTTTTATTATGACATAACTACAAGGACTACCTTATCCTTGAAAGCACTATTTAAATTTTATAGGAAAATTCGTGATATTGTATAGAGAAAAAGTTATTATCAGGGATAGCTTTGAAACCGACGATAACATGGAGTTAGAGACCATCGAAAATGAGTACCGGGAAGATTATAAGATAAAGATAATCTGTCCGGAGTTCACCTGTTTATGTCCTGGAAAATACGATCAGCCCGATTTTGCCACCATCTCTATAACGTATGTTCCTGATGAAGTACTAGTTGAATTAAAATCACTGAAGTACTACATAGTCAGCT
Source organism: Thermoplasmata archaeon (assembly GCA_003551675.1). Lineage (GTDB taxonomy): Archaea > Thermoplasmatota > Thermoplasmata > Halarchaeoplasmatales > Halarchaeoplasmataceae > Natronoplasma > Natronoplasma halalkaliphilum. Next base: position 5,038 of record PUNG01000022.1, on the reverse strand, counting down.
ACAGAAACAAGGAGATCTACCACGAAAGCGCGACCAACAAGATATTGGAGGACCTGGTGGAGAGTATAAAACCCAAGTTCATGAGGGTGAGAAGCGACTGGAATGTAAGGGGAGGTATTACGACTATCGTCGAAAAAGACTATGCAAAAAAAGATTGGGATGGCGATCCTAAAGAGATCGAATTGAAGACCAGCGAACACACCTCCGTGAGTAGATGAATCTCGTTTACAACTTCTTAGCTGAAAACTTTTTAAAAAGATCGATGATCAGGATGTAAAAAAACGTAATTGAAAAATACAAAAATAAAAAAAGAAAAGGTTTGGGGTTGTTTCCGAGGTTCAGTGTACGTAATTATCAAGGAAATCATCCAAGCAAGGGTCACTACCACCTTGCACCGATACGTCATCGTCCGAGTTCCTATCTACATACTTCAAGGCCTCAAGTACTGGAGGTTCGCTCTTTCTCTTTTCTCCTTCCTCTTCTTCGACCTCGGAAAGGGTTTCAGTCAAATCCATCGCGTTAAGCCCTATTTCCTGGAAAAATTCCGTGATATACTCCATCTTTAGGTTTTTTATAACCATGTGGAGCATCCTATCCGTCACGGCGAGTGCATCTTTTACAGAACTGTCTTTATCTGCCAGGGTCTTGTCGTTTTCGAAGACAGTGGTTGCGTGGCTCAATTTCGAGAGATAGTTCAACATTTTTTTTGCTCTTTTTTGCCTCGCTTCTCCTTCCATGGAGAAGGGCATCACAGCATAGGTGAAGACCATCTTGCCGTTCCTTTTTGCCAAGTCAGCTATCACTTTGGAAGCACCACTACCGGTGCCACCTCCTAGTCCTGCGACTATGATCACCATGTCCGATCCGTCTATGGTCTTCAGGATCTGTTCTTCACTCTCAAGGGCGGCTCTTGTTCCTATATCAGGATCTCCATTAGCTCCTTTTCCGTCTGTTAGTTCTTTTCCAATGAGCATCTGTCTATCGGCCTCTAAGTCATCCAGTACTCTCTCGTCGGTGTTTATAGCCACGGTTTTCACGTTGTCCATCTCTTGCTCTGTTATGTACTCAATGGTGTTACAGCCGCATCCACCTACTCCTATCACGTATAGGTTTGGCTCGTAAAGGAGTGCATCCGCTATCTCCCCTGCTTTTTCACCAAGGAATTCGCTCTTCGGCGAAGGGTATTCGGGGTTCTTTCCATCCATCTATTATTTCCTCCGATTATTTCTCTTTAGGGTTTGAATCGTTTTTCCATCCTACATAGATGGGCGTATCACTTTCTCATGTACTCACTTTCTCTATCAGACATGTTCTTGTATGTTTCCACTTTACTGCTCAAAGCGTTGACCACGTCATACTGTTTTTCTAGTTCGCCTATGTTCTCTTTCAAAAGGCCCTCTCTAACGAGCTCGTGTATGGCATCCTGCCAACCGTTATAATGTCCCATAGAGATAAGATACGATATGTTGTTCTTTAATCTCTTAGGTAACTTGATCCTTTCGGGAACGTCTTCCTGCCCTTTGGGTACACTGTACCGCTCTATGTAATCTAGAGCCGCTTCTCTCAAAAACTCTGAACGGTTCTTGAAATCATGCCTTGCTATGAAGGAATCGATGAATTCAAGGTCTTCGTCAGACACCCGCAGAGAGATCTTTTTTTCCATGTTACATACACACCCACATAGGACGAATGTCTTACAGTAAGACATAACGTCATACTTTTTTAGGTTTAATGTAGGACAATTATACTCATATATTCGGCGATATATAAAGGTTTTCCAAGCCTAATAATCAAAACCGATAAGACTTGGCTAACCGAATATCGTATTACTTATCAATGATTGTCTTACATATAACTCTTTTGGTGAGGTACGTGTCACGCCTTATATTTCCTCAAAAAAAACAAAGCATGAAACGGCCGGAAAATTTATGTTTGAGATGTTGATAGGTGTTCCTATAAAGCTATGATCTGTCCTTATTATCCGCACACATATGTAATGACTCGCCATCGTAGGAGCCAATTTTACATTGGTGACTAGATGGAATTTGAGAACAATTGCCATCGTAGCTTAGTTCGGCAGTCCGTCGGAATGTAATTCCAATTAACTGCCTCTTAAGCTACTCGGCTCGTAACAACTCGCCATCGTAGCTTAGTTCGGCAGAGCGGCTGACTTGTAATCAGCAGGTCGAGGGTTCAAATCCCTCCGATGGCTTCTTTCGTGTCTTTCGTGGTAGCATCTGGTACCACAACGCTGAGCGTTGCGTGTCGGTGGACCGCGCGGGCGTCAACTCGCCGGATATCCAGCTACTACGACCTCGGTGTCCGTCTTGTGAGGTCATTGTAACCACTTACCACTTTACTGCTTGCTACGTTGAGCGATTGCCTGGAGGCGAGCGGCGAAGCAAGATAGCAGAGCGGAGATAAAAGCCCCGCTTGCGGGACGCGAGAAAAATCTGGAAGAAAGAAAAACACATGCTTAAGATAAACTCTAGAGCTCAACGATCCTATACTCATCTATTATCATCATCTTTCTCTCAATCAAATTGGTGGACTGTTGCCAATTCTCCAAAGCCCTATGAAGTCTTCATCGCCCATAAGATGGACGGGTGCTCAGCGATCTTTTGATTGAGTATCCCCTCATCGTCCAATCTTTCAGGCTCGAAATTTTTGTGTCCGTAGAATTGGTCGATAACATCGACCTCTTCTTCATCTAGATAAGACATCATCGATCTGCTGAATTCTTTACTATTTTCGATCATGTTTTGAATATCGAGTGTCGTTGCTGCCCCTACTCGCAGCAAGTTCTTCAAGCTCGGATCTATGGAAATACTATCGATGGTCTTATCCACATCTATCTCGTAGAGTTTGGGTTCTCCACGCATCAAGCTGTCAATTACGGCACATTTACGGAATACTTCATGGTCGATATCCATATTCGTGATCTGAAAGACATCGAAAAGGTCTCGCGGGGAACCTCTGTAAAGGAGTGTGCACCATTTGTTTGACATCAGTTCCTCTTTTATCGGTGTTTTTATAGAAAAATTTTCTCCCGTACCGATATGCCTGAAATCTGCTAAAGAATCGTTTCTGAGGATAGGGTATCGTCTCATATATCCTACCTCTATATTGTAGGAGTCATTCAATCCTTTGTGATTTTCGTACCCCACTACGATCCTAGCAAGAGGATAGCTGGGGTCAATAGATATATCGGATCTTTTGTATCCCTGCTGGTACAGTAAAGACTTGATCCTCTCATCGATCTCTCGTCTCACTTCTCCCCAGTCCTTCCTATCCAGTTGCCGGTAATTCAAGTCGATGTCTATGGATAATCTTTGTATCTCTTGAGAATATATGAAAGTGAATGCTGTACCCCCATAAAGTGAAAGGCGATCTCTTAGGAACCTAACCGCAGATATATCCTCAAGGATGTCCGATATCCTGCACACCTTTTCTATCATACTCGGGTCGAATCCATACTCTCCTGCTAAGATGTCGAAATCGTAACTCCTTTTCACACTATATACCTCTCAAAATTTCTTCGAGATCATCCGGTACATACAGATTCCATCGTTGGTTCAAAGAACCGCTCTTTCCCTGTATCAAATAGCGCGGCTGTTCAGTTACATGTTTTTCAAGTTCGTCCAAAAAGTCCCCCTCTAAATGCTCATAGAACTGAGAATGCTCCTTGAGCAGTTCGAGGATATAACCCACACGTCTATACAGTATTTCCTTTTCATACTCTGGGACAAGCTGTAATATTTTTTTAAAATCAAGGCCCCCTAATCCAACTAAACTCTTTAAAGATTCTTCCCAACCTCCTGCGTAATCAACCCTATCGATACAATCGATGAAGGTTCTTTCCTTGCTGCTGATCCACAGCATATCTTTCCCATACATTTTTTTTTCCACACCCATATCTAGGTCTCTTATGAAAACAGGTCTGAACTTGACTCCTTGGAATTCGAAGGGATCGAATCTATCCTCTTCTCTAACACAGATGTATACTTCTTTGTGATGTGAGTAGGAGCATCCGTAAAATTCTAAAGCAGTATGAAAGCCGAGGAAATATCTGTTTCTAACTTTAGAAGCGATGAGGAACTTGTCTGCTACATGTTTTTCTATTTCTTCGATAGGCGATAGAACAACATAGATCCCTCTCCTTACTCTGTGCAGTTTACCTTTATCTATGAGTCTATCGACATATTTTCGGTAAATATACCTTCGCTCTACATGGTCACCGATGATATTCCGGGCGGACTCCATTATCTCATCGAAGTTTACCACTTTCCGGGCAAGGAGTGTTGTGTACAGCTTTTCGATCTTTGTGGTCATTTTTTCATCTTCTTAAAGTAATTATCCTTATATGGGCACATTACCTTAAAATATTTAAAAATTACTGTCGAAAAAGATTTACAATAAATTATGGTTGTTATCCAAAAAAGGGCATATTATAGTAAAAAATGTGAAAGTGTATTCTCATACCACCGGGAACGCTGAGGAAAAGCAACGTGCGTGGGCCCGTAAAGTAGATGCACCTATAGACTGGAAGAGCAGCACCGGCATGAAGTTCAAGCTGATCCCTAGAGGCGAGTTCATCATGGGGAGTAAGGAGAGGGATGATTCACAACCAGTGCACAAGGTTAAGAAAACTGAGCCGTTCTATATTGGAATCTACCTGATTCAAAAATTAATCCATTAGCCAATAAAGCTGCCTCGGCAGCATAGAACATAACATAATAGGAGCCATGGATAAACATTATAGAATCCGTCCTTAATTAAACGCTTCCTAGAACTGGACTCACTAGTTAAGCAAGACACAGCTAAAGAGAGATCGACGTGAGGTAGGGAGAGAATTTTGTGAAAAAAATTCTACCTGGTTCCTCTTTTACTCAGATGATTTCTTCTTTGTAGACTCTTGTTGTTCCGGCTGTTCCGGTGGCGGTTGCTGCTGTGGTGGTTGCTGTTCCGGCGGTTGCTGCTGTGGCGGTTGCTGCTGTGGCGGTTGCTGCTGTGGCGGTTGCTGCTGTGGTGGTTGCTG
>PUNG01000121.1 GCA_003551675.1 Thermoplasmata archaeon | reverse complement strand
CGGTTAGCTCTGTGTTCCCAGCTACGCTGTCGCTCATATTCCACCAGATGGTTTCGGTATCACCTGGCGTGAAGACCTCTCCTCCATCGGGTCGGGTAAGGTCAACTGTGGGAGGCGAGTTAAAATTTGCAGTTATGTTACTGTTCCCTAGCATCTCTATGATGGTGGAATTGTCAGTGGTATCATCTATGTTTTCAGTATCTCCAGTCCACTCGACGAAGTGGTAACCTTCATCCGCAATTGCTTCGATGTTGACTTCGTCTCCGGCCATGTACTCTTCCTCATAGGGAAGTATCACTTCGTCTCCGTCCACTTCTATGGTACCTTCACCATCTCCTACATCTATCTCAAGAGTATATACTGCTTCTTCGACCTCTAGGCTGTAATCGAGTACTTTCGGACTCTCATCACTTTCTGTTCCTAGTCGATATTCGACTTTGTACCCATATCCGTCTGGCATATCTATCTCGGCACCTGTCAATTCGTTCTCTCCGTTTACTAATTCTTGCCAATCGCTCCACTGATCCATTTCTCCATCTTGGTTTTCATCGACACCAAACCTTACTTCCACACTTTGATCGGGCCCTATCTCCGTATCGGTATGGAATGTATCTATCAATGATCTGTCGTCAAAAGAAGGGGCCCAAAGCTCTGAGAGCCAGTTGCCTTGTTCTACCTGTAAAGAGATATCTATATGACCGTGTTCACCATCATCACCAGGGGATCCCCCTGCATTGCCTAAACCTGTCTCGTTTGCGATCTCACTTATAACATAATCATGATTTAACCCACCGCCGCCGGGAAAGCCGTCACTTCCATGGGAACCTCCCTGACCACCGAAACCAACACCTTCACCCGCTCCAGGACTACCATGAGAACTAGTACCTGCTTCACCACCTCTCGCTCCGCCACCACCTCCAAGTCTATATGTGGAACCATCATAACCTCCGCCACCACCGGCATCGGCCGCGGCTAAAAACGTTCCTTCGGCCCATATCTCAGTGGAACCGCCTCCGCCACCAGTTCGTCTAGTGTAAAATACAGTCTCATCTATACCATCACCACCTGAACTGAGGCCCCAGCCTCCGTCGCCACCGCCGATGGTGCCAACACCGCCACCTTCACCGACCCATATATCTATCTCATCAAAATCAGATACATCTAATACGGCCTCAACGAATCCACCATCGCCTCCTGACTTATGATCCCCGCCTGATGCTCCACCGCCACCACCGGCTCCCCACATCTCGACTTCTATCCGATGGTAGTCCGAAACGTCCAACACTTCGCTACCGCCCGAATATGTATAATCTTCATCGAGTGGTTCTAGTAACATCAGGCTATCATCTTCAACTCTAGTCCCGTCATGCCCTTCCGTCTCGTTGTTCCATCCTCTCTGGCTTTCGACAACACGCCTCTCTTTTTCTTCTTCGATGAAGTAGGCTGTAATTTCTTTGTTCGAGTCCATGGTGATGGTGATCTCTTCTTCGTACTTTTTCTCGTTGTTCATCGAATCAGGATAGTCTCCCAACCAGTTGTTGAACCTGTATCCTGCATCTGCATCGGCGGTCAGAGTGATCTCCGTGGACGCATCGATATCTTCGAAGGTCTCTTTATCAGTGACGTTTTCCTGCTCACCATCCCATTCAACAATTACGGAGCCTCCTTCCGCATCGGCAACATTCACGGTCAAGTCGCGTTCTAATGGTTCTATCATCACCGATCCATGGCCTTCGTTCACACCGGCTTGGTTGTCTTGATTCTCTCCATTGTTGTACGAGCCTCCACCGCCTCCGTAATTATTTCCGTCTTCAGGATTATCGCTCCCACCACCACCTGAATAGCCACCCCCTCCTCCTGCTCGATTCCACCAGCCAGAAGTAGGACTACCACCGCCGCCAAAACCACCTTCTGAAGGCTGATAGTCACTAGTGCCTTCTGCACCAGTTCCACCGTTCAAAAACGCTGATGAACCATGGCCGGCATCTCCAAAAAAACCAGAACCTCCTACTGTATCAGAGCCAGGATCACCTTCATCACCATCGGTACCGCCATCACCTTCATTACCCGGCGCCCCTGATTCAGATATCTGACCGTCTTGATCACTGTGACCTGGACCGATGGAATTTCCTCCACCACCTCCAGCTATAACCAATATACCATCCTCATCGGTAGCTCCCTCTCTTACTACAAATGTTCCTCCACCTCCTCCAGCATGATAGTTATCATCCTCATTCAATGTATCTGTCCTTTGTCCCTGCTGACCTACGAGTATATCAATTTCGTCACCAGCATTCAATAAAAATTCGCCGCTCATCATAGCGCCTCTACCTACATCTGATGAATGTGTACCACCTTGAGCACCGTAAGCCGTTATCTTGTACTCTCCATCTGCAGGAACAGTCCATGTCTGTATGTCTCCCTCGCGTCCTGTAGATGTATTTTCAAAGGTCCATTCACCCTGCCTTAACGATCTTGTTTCTTCATACACCTTCGAGCCCTCGAGATCCTCTTCTACATATCCAAACGCGCTTATGAAACCCGTAGTAGCTAATAATATAGATATGAATAATATCAAAACCAGCTCAGCTCTATAAGAGGACCTATCTAATTTGAACATAGAGACTACCGGTATAACGACCTAATTCCCGATATTAATATCTTTCCAAACCTTACTTCAGTTTACACACCGGAAAAACCAAACCTAGGATAAGTTTAAATATTTTGATACAAGCTTTACGTCGATGAGTGACAAATCCGATGATCTCGATAAACTGGTAGGTGAACTTGAAAGATCCCAGGAAGACGAAAAAGGCGAAGTGGTAGATGAGTTAGTATCTCTGGTAAATCAGGGCGAAGTCGAGGTCCCCGGTCTCCTACGATCATTGCTCCATAGTATAAGATCTGATGATAAAGTGATGGAAGGAGCGGCCGACGTCTGTAGAAAGCTGATACCCGACACAGATCTGATCTCACACCTCATCTCGGAGGAGAACGGTATGGACCAAAAAACGGCGATGAAGCTGTTGAACGAGATGGGAGGCAACGCTTCCGAGTACCTATCTACTACCTCGAAGATAAGTGAAAAGATAAAAAGTTTAGAGAAACTTGGATTGAGAACTGATAGGTTAGAAAAGAAAAAAGAAGAAGCAGTCGATACCTACGTTTCAGGCGATTTCGAACAAGGGCTTTCAAAACTCCATAAGATACTAGAAGAAGTTGATGAAACCCTGAAAAAAGGAAAAAAACTGAAAAACGATATCCGGAGCTACGAAAAAGATATCTCATTTCTAGAGTCATACGACGTTAAAGTTAAAAGTTTCCAAAAAAAGTTGGAGAGGGTCAAAAAAGACTTCCAAGAAGGGGAGTTACGGATAGCACGAAAAGATTTCAATAAGTTTAAAGAAAAAATAGACGAGAAGAAAAAACTAGTGCTCGATTTCAAGGATAGAAGAGAAAAAGTCCGGAGAGGGTTAAAAAAATCTAAAAAACTGGGCATAGACGTAAAAGATATAGAAAAACAAGTAAAGGATATGACCTTCGAGACGGAGGATGGAAAATTAGAAGGACTGCTTGTAGAACTTCGCTTCCGCTTCAAAAAAGAAAGTAGAAAGATGAAGATCGAAAGGGCTGCTAGGGATTCCGATCTTTTCTGGACCGGAACACAGCCCACCGGTGCGGTAGAAGATATCACCATAGGTACCCTAGGTGAGGAGGACGTAGTTGTGTGCGCTTCGGAGGACAGCAACGTCTACGTCTGGAAAAAAGACGGAGACCTGCTATGGATAGGAAAGGAACCAAATTCAGCCGTTATATCTGTAAGCGTAGAGAAAAGATGGGATGAAGTGGACATGGTGATAGGTACTACGAAAGGCGGAAATATTTACATCTGGAATAAAGAGGGGGATCTACTCTTAAAAGAGACCGGCCCCAAGAGCGGCATGAAAAATGCCGTCAGAGGAGAACTCGGGGGTAAAGAAGTTCTAGTGGCGGGTTCCACCGGAAAACACGAACTGACAGGCATATATGTATGGCAATTGTTCGACCTGAAGAAGATCCGTTCTAACCTGATCGAAACAAAAAAGATCATACCCTGCAATGACATCGAAGAAAAATTTTACCAGATCATAGATTCTATAAAGATGGACCCTAAAAGTAAAAAAATAGAACTCGGAAAGGAAGAAAAGATCAAGCTGAAAAGGATAGAAGAAAAGATCAACCGAAGAAGATGGCTCGCCGAGAGAAACCTCCAACAGATGGAAAAACTTAGAGAAGAGATCGAAGAGCTTGCAGAGATAGGTCTAGAACCTTCGGAACTCTTTTCAAAGGTGGATAGATGCGAAGAAGCGTTAGAGAGAAGGTCTATCGGACTCTGCAACAGGTGGATGAAAGAGGTCGAGAGCGAGTTAGAACGCATCAAACACACGGTTCGACCCAAACTGGAAGTCGAATTTGTTCAAGAAAAAGATCTAGAAACAAATACTTGGACCGTGGTTCAATTAAAGATAAAAAACACAGGCGATATAAACGCTGTAAATGTCGTGGGCGAATTAGACGGCGAGATAAAAGTTCAAGGAGAACTAAAAGTGAACGAGATCCAAAGGGGTTCTTCCGCTAAAGTGGATGTTCACATCCTGTCCACGTTCAAGGGAAACAATCCCGTGAAAATCAAGACGGGATACGAAGGTGCACTAGAAAGAAAAGAATATCTAGAAACTCATCAAGCGACACTGCTATTCAAAGATCACGAGGAGTCGACATCTAAGAAAGGTTTATAGGGATGAGAATAGATATATAATGATATGTTCGGGAGTAAAAGCTATCTGCTGACTTTGACATCGGGAGTGATCTTGATTTTAATCCTCTCTTTATCTCTACCCGCATCGGCTTTAAACACGCAGGAAGAAAACGTTTTTGCTCCTGGTTCCCCTGAAAACCCATACAAGATAAGAGACTGGTACGAACTAGACGAAGTTCGATACGAGCTCGACGCGTCCTACGAACTCGTGAACGATCTGAACGAAGGGACGCATGGTTATGACGAGTTTGTAGATACGGGGAAGGGCTGGAAACCGTTGGGAAACTCCAGCGCAGGATTTACAGGGTGTTTTGACGGAAACCATCACATCATACAAGATATCTACATCAACAGAAGCGATGGATGGTGCGTTGGCCTCTTCGGCTACTCCCAGGGAGATATCAAGAACATCGGCTTGGAAGAAGTAGACGTTACGGGAGACTGGTATGTGGGCGGACTCGTGGGAGTGAACCGAGGCGAGGTGAAGGATTCTTACTCCACCGGTGAAGTCACAGGAGTAGGCTACGACGTGGGCGGCCTGATAGGATTGAATTATGGTGATGTAGAGAGGTCTTATTCAGCTGCCGACGTTACAGGTAACGGGTACCGTGTCGGCGGCCTCATCGGAAATCATAATTTCGCCGATGTCGTAGATACTTACGCATCCGGTACGGTAGAAGGAATTTTTCAAGTCGGCGGCCTGATAGGATGGAACCACTGGGGTTCTGTTTCCAACAGCTATGCCCGGGGTGCGGTGAGCGGAGGAGGAAACATCGGAGGTTTGATAGGACAAAACTGGAGAGGGTACGTAGCTAACTCATTTTGGGACATAGAAACTTCCGGGATCGATTCCAGTGCCGGTGGAACCGGTAAGAACACGGAAGAGATGAAGGATGTTGCAACATTCACCGACACTGATACAGAGGGATTGGAGTGGGCCTGGGATTTTGTAGGGTATCCAGGTGACGAAGACATATGGGATATAGATGAGGGGATAAACGACGGATATCCTTTCTTTCCGCGGGAAGACCATGCGGTCGAAGTGTGGGTTCGGATAGATCCTAGCACGCTCAACCTGCGTAGCAATGGTAACTGGGTAACGGCCTACATAGACTTAACGGACATAGATGTAAATACAGTTACCTTGGGATACGACGAAGAAAAAGTATCCGCGGTCTGGGGTGATGAACAAGATGTTATGATGGTCAAGTTCCATATGTCGGAGGTACAAGATATGCTAGAACCGGGTGAAGTCGAACTGATAATCGAAGGCAACACCACCGAAGGAACGGACTTCTTCGGATACGACACGATCAGAGTTATCGATCCCGGCAGGGGACGAGCAAGGTAGTTAACATCGTTTTTTCCCGTCTCATATTCAAAAATAATATATACAAGGCAGTGAATATTTGATTTGAAAACTAGGTGGTAATTATGGCGGAAAAAAATTTGACGGACGAAGAAAAAAAACTCATAGATAAGCTCAAGAAAGCCGGATTTCAGAAGAACGTGGCCAAAACGCTGGTCTTCGTTGCCGGTAGAGATGAAACCAAGAGTAGAGAGATCGAAAACGAAACCATGTTGAGACAACCCGAAGTCTCCATCGCTATGCAGGAACTGAGAGAAAAAGGATGGGTAACAAAAAGGGATATCAAGAAAGAAGGAAAAGGCAGACCGGTCCACGCTTACAGATTAGACAAAACCATGGACGAGATAGTCAAAGAGATAGAAGACAATCAGAATGAACGCATCGATAACATAAAAGAAAATACGCAGGAGATCAAAGATCTGGTCAAGTCATTGTTCTAAGATCTGAACTCCGGTAGGAGACCTAAACCTTTGATTCAATCAGGGTTCTCTTTGCTGACATCTGTGATCGGTTTATATAACTTCTTACCCTGCTTCTTATAGATCAGTTCTTCCTGCTTTTCGTAAAGGTCTTCCTGCCATTCCTCCAATTCCTTTTCTTTTTGTGACAGTTCTTCATTCCACTCTTTCAATTCCTGTACCTTTTCCTCTAAAATTTCCTCCCGTTCAGAGAGGTCCTGCAGTTTTCGTTGATATTCCTCTCTCTCTTCTTCAAGCTCGTTTCTGGTCTCCTTGATCTTTCTGCCCCTCTCTTCTATCTCCTCTCTTTTCTCCAGCAGCTTCTTCTTCAACTCAGAAGTACTAGATTTTTCGGTTTTCTCCTTCGAGCTAGATTCACGCTCTTCCAACCGAGTTTTCTTCGCTTTCAATTCTTCCTCCAACTCCTTGAGCTCGGCCTCTTTTTCCTTCAAAAGTTCTTCGCCAACTTGTGTTTGCCTCTCTTCCAACTCGTCCTCCCATCGGGCGAGCTCTTCTTTCTTATCCTCTAAACTCTCCTTCTCTTCTCGGATCTCTTCTCTCTCGCGGGAGAGTTCTTCTTCCTTGTTCAAAAGGTCCATCCTTTTTTGTACCAGGGCTAGGGAGTCAAATCCAAGGGAGAACTCTTTCTTGTCTAGATGTGCTCTTGCCTTATCTAGTTCATCAAAAAGCTCGGTCGCTTCGGGATCATCGTATCTGTTTTTTATCTGCTGGGTTTCTGCCTCGATCTCTTCTATCCGAGTGTTCAATTCCTCCATACATCGGGAACAACCGTTTTCAGGGTCCGATAATTCACCACACGTTTCACATTCTTTAGCCCAGACCCTGGCATTATCCAATATTTCTTCCGCTCTTTTACGACCAAAACCGTCTACGCTCTCCAGCTCGTCGACGCTGAGTCTTAAAAGATGATTTCCATCCTCTATATCCAGTTCTTTCACCAATATTTGTGCGGTAGAATTTCCTATACCTGGTATCTTTACAAGAGTTTCTAATGCGGGATCGCTCATATTAACGTTCCAGATACGTAAAATTCACATATTTATGTTTTTTGTGGATGTATCAAGAGTAGGTGCTGGTAAAAAGGCTACACTTGGGCTAACAGGAAAAAACCATATGATCATGATTAGCCTATTCATGATTATAGTTCGTAGATAGGGAAAAAGAGATAGGATCGTTAGAAAAACGATGGAATTTCCTAAGAAGCTCTCTCATAGTTATCTACGGCAGAGGATAGGAGAAATAGATGATATAAGTGATCATCTAGACGATCTAAAAACTTCCGGTTTTTGAATAATCCAAAAAGTGGGTCGATAGCGGTACAGAAAGGACGATATAGTCATCGTTGTTCTCGAAAGAGAGAAGAAGATATTTTTGAAGATTACCGCTTCTACTACCTTTTTTCATTCCTAACATCCAGAGTGATGGATCAATTAACTCACTCGTCCAAACAAAATGACGGACCACTTTTTAAACGTTAGGCACTGGAGAACTGGAACGTTATCGTGGAATGAACGTCTATGCTTTCTTCGGGCAGCTCTTCCATCACATAGGCGATCTCGACCCAGACGAAGTTCGAGTTCTCTTTCTCGGCGATGTTGTTAGCTTCCTCATCGTACATCCACAGGTTGTATTCCGCAGTGGGATAACCCGCGGTCCTGGTAGCGGTGGTTTGGTCACCTTCCTTCCCGTAGAGCAGGTTTCCATTTTCCTCAGTATAACCGAAGCCTTCGCCGAGCGTCCATTCATCTTCATGAGTCGATTCACCGTCGTAATACAGAGTCCTGTTATCTTCATCCTCTCTGCCCAAGTCGAGATCGTAGTCTCCCGCTAGCTTGTTGGGATCGCTGTGTAACCAGACGCGCATGAAACCGTGCTCGTCACCTTCCACTTTTATGTCCGTGATATTCAGCTCGATCGGACCCGCGTTGACTATGGCAAAAGCGTCCGAGATCACCACCGTTCTGTTCTCCTTGAGATCTGTAACGTTGAGCTCTATGGTGTTACCTTCCAACGCTCTTATGACCGGACCACCGTCTCTTCTACCGGACCCCATGAAAGCGACGTTGGGTTGAGGATCTTCGAACTCGCCGTCGATCTCTATCTCTATGGGGCCCCTGTGGGTTGCCGTGTCGTCGCCTTCCTTACTGAAAACGCTCATCTCGACCCAGACGAAGTTTGCAATTCCTTCTTCGGCTTTTATGGGGCCGTTCCAGTCATAAACCCATATTCCATTCTCTCTGGTGGCGTTGGCGCTCTCCGTTCCATTGAAATATGTTAGTTCGTCATCGTTCAATCCCTCGCCCGGAGCCAGTTTCCACTCTATTTCATGAGGAACTGGCCCGTCATCGTATACTTTTACATAATCTTCTTCCGTCTTTTCAACATTAACTAGGTCTTCGTTGCACGGTCTCGTCATGTTCTGGTGAAGGTACATCTGTAGATGATCAGGAGTACCCCTTAGAGACAAACCAGTTATGGTAAATTCTCTCTCAGAAGGATTGACTATCCCAAATGCTGCTGGATATGTCTTGTTTTCTCCCGTAGCCCATTGACCTATATCTAATTTCAACATCCCGCCTTCCTTTTGAAGAACCCTTTCCCCATCAGGGTTCCAGTCAGCGGCCATGAGCTGCAGGGCCTCGATATCATCAGGAACGTTCAACGTCATATCGGTATCAACGGATATAAATATAGCCGCATTAAGGGAAGTCAACAGTAAAAGTAAAACTACGAGAAGTATCATACTTTTATTGAAGTTCATATGCTTCATGATCCCACCACCCTGAACCAAACCATCTTATCGTTGGTTTCACCGAATATACCGTCTGTAATACCTTCAGCATCTACTGCACGCACCACCGCTTTATAGCGGGCTTCGTCGAGACCGGACGTATCTATCTCCTTGTAGAACCTTTTCCAATCTTCTCCCTGCTCTCCTGTCAAAGACATCTCAGTGTAATCCTGTATCATGGTTCCATTAGCACTGATCACAGCCATCTCAGCCGACGATATGTTTCCTAATTCTCCTGTTTCGGACGAGACGTGGGCGGTTATATTCACATCTTCTCCTTCCTGATACACGGCACACCATTCCTCAGTAGGCTCATCACCTCTATAAGTTTTGACCCACTCCGTTTTAGCGTCTATGATCTCCATGCTCATCTCAAAATTCGAATCGTGCTCTTCATCGCCGTAGAATAGTTCTATAAAAGCACGATCGTGATCACACTGAAGTTCGATGGTCATCCTTACACCGTCCCCAGCATCAAGCGTAAAATAGTCCTCGGCGGTGGTTACCGTCTCCCTGTACCAATAGACGTCCTGCTCCATGGGGATGCTCACATCGCCCAAAAAGATGTTATCTTGTATGGATTCGAACTCTACGTAAACAACAGGCCACTCTGCAAATTCAAACAGATAAACCCGACCGGCGTCGTCTTCGATACTGGAGTGATAAGGAGCACCAACGACCAAAAAGTGAATATCCTCATCCTCCTCCGGCACGGTTCCAGGTTCTCCCAGGCTGTGCCCGAATCGATCTCCGGGCTCTTCTCCTTCCTTGTAGATATCATCGTCGAAACCAGCGTAGAGTTCCGTTCCTATCTCCCAGGTTCCGTCGTTGTAGAACGTATAAGTCCTTCCTCTATCCT
>PUNG01000155.1 GCA_003551675.1 Thermoplasmata archaeon | reverse complement strand
TTATCAAGACTGTCGGATTCCAAATAACCTCGTTGACAAACACGAGAGGTTTTTCAGTGGATTTTGGAGCCGCTACCACAATGCTAGTCGCTGCTATGTTTGGTATGCCGATTTCTACTAGTCATACAGTAGTTGGTTCCGTCATAGGAGTAGGTTTGGCAAGGGGTATAGATGCTATTGATCTCTCGGTTTTGAGAAGGATCGTATATTCATGGATTTTAACAGTTCCTATAGCAGCCACGACGAGCGTAGCAATTTATATTGTATTGGTTCAATTCATCTGAACTGCACAAACTTAAAATCATATTAATATGATGGTGACAAGATGACGGGAAAATTTCGCAGGTCGACGCTGGAAAACGCACTCTTCGATTCACCTTTCGAAGGTTTGAATAAGCACTCTAAATTCATCAAACTAGCCATCGGTGAGTTGAAGAAAGGCGTAGAGTTCTACACAGAGGGAGAATTCGATAAAGCTGAGAAGTGTTTTGATAGGGTGTCAAAAATAGAACATCAAGCCGACAAGATCAAGATCCAGATCCGTGAGAACTTACCCAGATTTATCTTCATGCCCATAACCCGTGAAGATTTCCTCACGCTATTAAAAGAATCTGACGCTATATTGGACTATGCTGAAGACGTCAGTGTTTTGCTACCCATGAGAGAAGAGGAAATACCCGATATGGTGCAAGATGATTTCAAGGAATTTTCAGAAAAGGTGTTCGAATCCGTAAAACAATTCGAGGAGATGATGAACATCTTCACAGAACTGCTCAAATCCTCATTCAGCGAAAAAGCAAAGAAAAGAGCTAAAGAGTTGCAGATAGAGCTCAGCGATAGAGAACACGAGGCGGACAGGATCGAAAGGGGGATATCAAAGGATCTGTTCAACTATGATGAAGAGCCCCTAACGGCGGTTCATCTTTTAAAAGTCGTGGATCGGATGGACTCCATAGCGGACCACGCCGAGAACGTAGGTGACATGATAGATTCTATACTCGAATCCAAATAGATAACGATTCTAAGAAAAAAGATGATATATGTGGTGCTGAAGCTAAATATACCTATTTAGAAAAAAGACTAAATATATCGTCTTAGTTCGTTGGTACATGCCAGAATCTAGAAAAGTGCAGATCACAGGAGGCTCTACTTACATAGTCTCTCTTCCAAAAGATTGGGCGAAGCAAAAAGAGATCAATGCTGGGGACTCTTTGATAATCACGCCTAGGAAAGATGGTTCACTCGTGATAAATCCCGAGAGAGAATACATAAAAAAAGCCAATATCAAAGAACTAGATATAGTCGATACGGACCAAGACTCCTTGATGAGAGAATTGATCGGGATATACATGGCGGGACATTCGCAGATAATACTAAGATCAGAGAAGGGGATAAACCCCGAATCGAGAAGGACCATAATGGAGTTCACCAGGATGGTCATAGGTCCGGAAGTCATCGAGGAATCGGAAAACAGGGTGATATTGAAAGACCTCATAGATCCATCGGAGTTTTCTCAGAGAAAAGGTTTACGCAGGATGTACCTGATAGTGAAGCAGATGCACGAAGATGCCATGGAATCTTTCAAGAAAAAAGACAAAAAGCTAGCGAAGGATATAATCGAAAGAGATACCGACGTTGACAGACTCTACTGGATGATCACCAAACATTACAACATGCTTCTTTCCAATCCTCGGCTCATAGAGAGCTTGGATATCACTACAGAAAGGAGCTTGAGCTACATGCTGGTTTCCATAATGATGGAACGTA
Organism: Thermoplasmata archaeon; assembly: GCA_003551675.1. Taxonomy (GTDB): domain Archaea; phylum Thermoplasmatota; class Thermoplasmata; order Halarchaeoplasmatales; family Halarchaeoplasmataceae; genus Natronoplasma; species Natronoplasma halalkaliphilum. The sequence goes on along the minus strand of PUNG01000155.1, from coordinate 9,019 downwards.
TAGGGGACCATGCAGTTAGGATCGCAGAAAACGTCATAGACCTGGAGGATTACTTTGACGGCCCACTCAAGAAAAAGATAATAGACGAGAGCGAAGTGGCTTTGAATATACTTGAGAAGTCCGCCGAGGCTTTTTTCAACGAGGACTTAAAAGGTTTCAACGAGGCCATAGACATGAGAGACGACCTGGTTGACAAGAACGATCGATTGATGAGTCAGGTGAAGCAGGAAAAGAAGGAAAACGTGACACCCCTCTCTTACATATTAGAGAGTATATCTAGAACCGGCTCCTACGCTACGGATATATCTGAGATAGGTATAAACTATATGATGTCGAAGTGAACATGGTAGGATGGTATGATGAGAAGATTGATGCTTTTAGGTTTAGACGGAGCGACGTGGGACGTTTTGGAACCACTTGCGGAAGAGGGTCGTATCTCTACGATCAAAAAGCTCATTGACTCGGGAGTTCACGGAAAGTTGGAAAGTACTTTTCCCCCTAAAACTGGTCCCGCTTGGATTTCCATGGCTACAGGAAAAAATCCCGGAAAAACAGGTGTCTATGATTTTTTGAAAAGGAGAGAAGATGATTTTTCTTATAGGGTGATAAACAGTCGTGATTTTAGAGATAACTCACCCTATTGGGACATACTGAATCATCATGGTTTTAAAACATATATGTTGAACCACCCCATCCTCTATCCGTTTTATGATATAGATGGTGTATTGGTAGGAGGGATGGGATTACCTGAAGATGCCGATCTCTCCTATCCCAAGGAGTTGGAAAAGAAAATCAACAAGGTTTCGGATGGGTATTGGACTAGGGTCGATTGGCATTCGAAAGAGTATGAGAACGACAAAGAAAAATTTTTAAAGGATATAAAAAAGTTGATAGACAAACAATTTAAAGTCGTTGAGTTTTTCTTAGACGAAGACTGGGACTTTTTTCTACACGTGAATTCAGGTACAGATTATTTACAACACGTGATGATGGATGATTGGGTAAACGAGGACTCAGAGTTCCACGACGATTTTATTGAAGTTTGGGAGTTGGTAGACAAAAAATTAGAGAAGATTATAAAAAAGTTAACAGATGTTAATATTTTGATCGTATCCGATCATGGTTTCGGTCCGCTAAAAAAGAAGCTCAATCTAGCCAAAGTTCTTTATGATGAAGGTTTGATAGAAAAAATGAGTTTTTCAGGTACGAGAAAAGGCTTAAAAGTAAGATTGAATACGTTGTACCAAAAAACTCCACTATCCCGGTATATCAATCTAGAAGAATCCTTGCTTTACAGGCTGATCAATAAGTTGAACATAAGGGAGAGGGTCTCTCCTGAGATCGATTTAAAGAACTCTAAAGCGATCCCTACCGTAACGGAAGGAGGGACGGCTGGGATACACATAAACAAAGAACATGGAGACCTCGAAAAGATCAAATCCGAAGTCAGGGACTGCATTGAAAAGATCAATGAGGACCTTAATATCCGGATCAAGATATATGAGCCTGAAGAACTATACCAAGGAGACAAGCTCGATGCCGCTCCAGACTTATTTTTAAAAAGTGAAGATCCCAGCATATCGTTTAACGACACCGTTTTGGAAGGTGTTACTCTATCGGATGATCTACCAAGAAACGCTTCTGGAAATCACAGGATGGATGGCATCTTTATAGCTCACGGCCCAGATATCAAAAGATCAGCGGATCTGCAGTATTTTAAGATATATGATATAGCTCCGACGATTCTGCATCATTACGATATACCGGTTCCAAAAGATATAGATGGAAAGGTGTTGAAAGAGATATTCAAGGAAGAGAGTGAGATATATAAGAGAGAAATAACGTATTCGGACGAGAGAGAAAAAAATAAAATACAAGATGCCATAAAGGGGTTAAAGATTTAGATCAACCATGTGAATATTTCTATTTGAGAGAGGTAAGATATGGGGAACAGGATCGAATTTCATGGCCCACCTGGTGCAGGTAAATCGACTCTAACTAAGATGGCGATAGCCTATCTAGAAAAGAACGGCGTTAAAACCATAACCCAGGAAAAAGTCAAATATCTAAGTTTTAAAAGATGGGTTGAAGAAGATGAGGGATCAAAGATAGTAGAGTCTGTGTTGAAGTTATCGGAGTCATTGCCAGAAGAGTTGATTTTAAAAGCAAACGAAAATTTCATCGATCTGTCCAGTAGCGGAATCAATTATAAGAAAGAGATGATGAACAGATTCAAACATCGCGATCCTGATCTTTTTAAGGTCGTTGAAAGACTCATGGCCCACCACCTACTAAAAAGTCGATCCGAAAAATCACTTGACAATATCCGTAAAGGGATCGTCAACTACCAAAATGCGTTGGAGTATTTAGATGGTGAAACCATCATCATCGAAAGAGGTTTAGGATCGGTCATCATCCATAATACTGAACCGAAGGCAGAGATGGATAGATTCACGGACCTCCTTTCAAGTAAAATAGATCACGCCTTTTTTATCGAGGCAAGCCCTGAAGTTTGTTATGAAAGACAAAAAAAACGTGGGCATATGGTGACTCAGCTCAGGGAAAAAACTCCTAAAAAGAAAATGAAAATGATCGAAAGATGGATCCAAGATCATCGCTTGTTTCATACAGGATTAAAGAAAAAAGGTGTCCCTTCTTATAGAGTTGATAACAGTAAGTCTTTAGAGCACTCCAAAAGAGAGATGTATTCGTATCTAGATGAGATCATACCTGTTCTCTAAGTAAATTTGCTTAGAAAATCTTTGACTCTGGTTAGATCTAGGCCTAATCTCTTTTCGATCAATAGTATGAGTTTGATATCATCCTGTGACAAGCTTTTCGTGAATATCATGGTTAATAAAAAAATCACATAAAAGAGGACTGCGCTGACCATTATAAGAAATATTGATACAGGGAATACATACCTCAGTAAAGCTACGATGATCGTACTCAGGAGAGCTGAAAGGGCAGTAGGCGTTATTATCTCGGGTCTTATGGAATGGATTCCTGATATGTCTTTCAGCTTTTTAACCCTGATCACGTCCAAACTTAGTTTTGATAGCCCGGTCGCGGCCGCGGCCCCTATTATCCCAAAGTATGGAATCAGTATACCGTTCAATATTATGTTCAAAACGGCTAAAGCTACGGTAACGTACATCAAAAATTTTGTTTTTCCATATGCGGTCAGAGTAGCTCCGTTAGGTCCCATCAATACTTTGATGAAATAGATGATGGCTAGGATCTGAAGCGGGATCACCGCTGCGACGTAGTCGGTCCCGAAGAAAAAATCGAGTATCCAAGACGGATACAATATAAAAGTCAAAGCGATGGGAAGAGAAGCGAAACATATCCATTTGGTGAGAACGGTGAATATGGCTTTGTTTTCTCTAACTTTTTTCTGGGCGTAGAAATAAGCGGCAAGTGGTGAGTAAATAAAGATGGTGACGGAAAGAGCTGTTTTAATAAAATGTGTCATAGGTTTAGCGGCCTGATAATAACCTACGTAGTCTTCAGTCATGAAAAAACCTATCATCATGGTATCAGTCCAACCCGTTACCCTGCCGGTTATGTCTACCAGTAAAAGTGGTAAGGAAAATAACAACAGTTTTTTTCTCACTGAGACATCCCACCTGAAAGCTCTTTTTATACCTAAAGTTTTCTTCCTATTTTTTAGATAATAGATGAAAAAAGCGATAGATATCAATATCACCGAGATGGTAACACTCAATATCACATTTCTGAACGGTAAGGTTAGAAATCCAATGGTGAAGATAAAAGCTAGCATCAACGTATTTCTCCCAACGTCGTAGAACAAGATCTTTTCTTTTGTTCTTTGGAACCCCCTGAAGACAGATATCAAGGCGATGGTAAATATGTAAAATGGTACGGCGATGGCGGCAAGCCTATAATAGTCTCCTAAAACAGGGTCTTCCGAAAATAGCGAGGCGATGGGGTTTGCAAATACAAACAAGAGGAGACCGAATATTATGCCGCCGGCTAGTGCGATGGTCAAGCCCCACCCGATGATCGCTGGCACTTTATCTTTTTCGTCTTTACCAAGATAGTAAGAGATATTTCTTTGTATACCGTTCCTCAGACCGATAACGCCAACAGCGGCAAAGATGCTCAATATGGTAAAATACAGGTTGAATAAACCGTAATCGGCCGGAGTGTAAAATCTAGCAATCAACACTCTGGATAAAAAATTGAAAAACATCCCTAAGACGGTACCTATGAACAGTATTCCAGCGCCCCTTCCGATCTTTGCTAACGACCTTACAACTTCGTCTTCTCCGCTGGCCTCTGAGGATTTTTGAGAATTATCTATACTTTGCTCCTTATCAGTGATCTCGATCCACCACCACGGATATCTCTTTTTGGGATATATATCTTATCTTCGGCCCACTCACCAACATTTAAATATTAGATCATCCTAACGCTCTTTTAATTAAATGTAATTAAATATGGTGACATATAATGACAGAAAAAAACTACACCACGGTTTCGATACCGAAACCATTGGCAAAGAAGATAAAGAAAAGGATGGAAGGAACCGGCTTCAATTCTATGTCCAGTTATGTGACTTACGTTCTTAGACAAGTGATATCCAGCATGGAAGAGGAAGAGAAGGCGGAAGAATTCTCCAAAGAAGACGAGGAGAAAGTGAAGGAAAGGCTGAGGGCCTTGGGTTACCTCGATTGAACCCTTGGAGGTCTTGATCATGTCTACACCTCACGGCGGGACCCTGGTAGATCATACTGCTTCGAAAAAGAAGAGCGCACGTCTCAAAGAGGAAACTCGAGAGATGAAGAGTATAAGATTGACCAGCGGTCTTCGAAAAGACGTGCAGAACTTAGCTAACGGTGTCTACAGTCCTCTAACCGGTTTCCTTTGCGGGAACGATTTTGATTGGGTTCTTGAAGAGTCCAGGCTAAGCGACGACACTCCGTGGACTCTACCCATAATACTAGACGTCACTGAAGAGCAGAGAAAAGAGCTGTCCATAGGAGAAGAGATCTCTTTGCTGACGGAAGAAGAAGAACCCTTTGCAACACTGGAAGTGGAAGAGCTCTATGGATTCGACAAGAAGAGGATGGCAAGAAAGATATACGGTACTGAAGATCAAGATCATCCCGGTGTGAAAAGGGTCATGAACATGAAGGATCACCTGGTAGGAGGCGACATCCTGCAGTTCAAGAAAAACAGTACTGATTTCGAAAAGTTCCATCTGACGCCGAAGGAGACGAGGATACTTTTTAGGGAAAAAGGATGGAGGACCATAGTTGGATTTCAAACAAGAAACGTACCTCACATGGGACACGAATACGTTCAAAAAACCGCCTTGAGCTTCGTGGACGGTATCTTCATCAATCCGATAATAGGTAAGAAAAAAGCCGGGGATTACAGAGACGAGGTGATCTTAGCCGCTTACGACACACTCATGGATAAATACTACTTGAAAGGCAGAGCGGTCATGAGCATACTAGAAGCGGAGATGAGGTACGCGGGCCCGAAAGAAGCGGTCTTCCACGCGATCATGAGAAAAAACTTTGGATGCACTCACTTCATAGTTGGAAGAGATCATGCTGGAGTAGGCGACTATTACGGACCCTACGATGCGCAAGACATATTTGACGAGTTCCCCGACCTCGACATAACTCCGGTTTTCTTCAAATCTTTCACCTACTGCGAAAAGTGCGGTGGTGCGGTGGACGGGCACATCTGCCCCCATGACGATAAGAACAGGGAAAACTTCAGCGGCACCAAGATGAGGAACATGTTCAAAGAGGGTAAGACACCTCCTGAGCACATGATGAGACCGGAAGTGGCAAAGACCGTATTAAGATACGAAGATAAGTTCGTAGGAGATCAAAAATGAAGATATCCGAAGACCAAAGAATACTTCTTTTCCATCATTGGGATACCGATGGGATAGCTTCCGCCGCACTGGTCCTGCGAGAGCTTCGATCAGAAAACATCAAGACCTTCACACCGGCCATAGGCAATTATATGATAGACGAGAAGGACAGAAAAAGGATCAAAACCATAGATCCCAGTGAGATCATCATAGTGGATATGGCGCTTCCAAAAGATTCCATCGACTTTCTAAAAAAGTTCGGCAAGGTCAGGATATTCGATCACCATATCCAGAAGAAGCACGACGTAGAGCTCCACGTGAATCCTATCATAGAGGGGGCATCTCCGTCCGAGTACCCCAGCGCCACCTGGGTGATCACCGATCATTTCCATAGAAGGCCGGATCTTCTCACACTGCTTGGAGCCTTCGGCGATAGGGAGGAAAAACTGAAAGAAAACGAGGCCGCCATGAAAACGGTGGGGGAAGTTTTATCAGAGTTGGGAAGTGAATTTGATCAAGTCCTCAAATGTGCGGAAAGGATAGACACGCTCTATAAGACTGGTGACAGGGATAGGATCACCGAAATGCCTTTCCATCTTAAAGATATCGAAGAACCTATAGATATATTGGGTATAGAGGATCTGAAGAAGAACGAACAGGACTTAAAAAAAGCCATAAGTGAAGAAGTTGATGGACCTTTAGATGAGATAGATGAGGATATCCTCCATAGAGAGATGTCCTCTCCTTACAATATAATCTCTACCGTTACACGAAGGATCGCTTGGTCTAGAGAGGACAAGAAAGTCGTGGTTTCAAACAGCGGGTTTCAACCCGAGAACTGCCAGATATATATAAGAGGACCGTTAGATAACTCGAAAGCGATAATAGAGGATATGAAGAAAAGAGGTTATTCCGCCGGCGGCAAGAGCGACGTGGTCGGTATGGTGATACCTGAGGAGGATAAGGAAGAGGTCCTTCAAGATATTTTCAAAATTTTGTAGGTGGTGTATCATGTCTAAAAAAAACGAAAACGTGATGGTTCATGAAGATAAGTGGGAAAAGCAGAACGTAAAAGAAGGTTTTACCCTATGGTTTACAGGACTTTCGGGTTCTGGAAAATCAGCAGTGGCTGACAGGGTAGGTTTAAGGTTAGAAGAGGAGTACGATCACCTGGTTGAGAGACTTGACGGCGACATAGTCAGACAGCATCTGACCGCCGACCTCGGTTTCACCAAGGAAGACAGGGACACCAACATAATGCGGGTCAGTTTTGTTGCTAAGCTTCTTTCAAGGAACGGTGTTTCCGTTTTGGCTTCATTCATATCACCTTATAAAGAGAGAAGGCAAAAGACCAGGGACATGGTCACCGAGTTCATAGAAGTTTTCGTAAAGTGTCCTGTCGAAGTCTGTGAAGAAAGAGACACCAAAGGATTGTACGAAAAGGCTAGAAACGGCGAGATAGACAACTTCACGGGTATCTCCGACCCTTACGAAGAACCTGAAGATCCTGATATAGTATTGGAGACGCATAAAGAAGAAGTAGATGAAAGCGTCCAAAAAGTGATAGATCACTTGGATGAAAACGGATATCTTTAGATCAAAAACATTTTTTCAATCTTCCGATCCAAGTCTATTTCGATAAAGGTCTTCATCCACCACGGACAGCATCTCCGTGGTGTTTAACTTTCTATCAAAAAATGCGGATACGCTTTCGATCACTAACTCAGGATTACTGATCATATCATTGTAACTCACGTATATAACGTCCATACCTGGATGAGAAGCTATCTGTTGTTTCAGTATCTTTCTGTAATCTTTGAAGGTCTTTTTCAGCTCTTCTTTTGATATGTCGTCGGGATCTTTACCTTTACGTTTCAACATCTTGGTCTGAGATTCGATCATCTCGTCTAGATCTCTCTCCATGAAAACCACTTTATAATCGTAACCTTCGGGTACGTGTTTTATCTGTTCCCCCAGCACCTTCACGGATCTTCCTTTTGCTTCTTCCAGCCATCCCGTGTCTTCGGGTAGAGCTTTAACTCTCTCGTACTCGTAGTAACCTTTTGGATTGTCCTCGTCGGGCCTTCTTACCTTGTCTGTCAATGGAGTTATACCCCCTTTTTCTAGCATCTCCATCATCATGGAAGTGCCGGAACGGGGTAAGCCCGATACGATGGTGATTGTATCCTGACTCATGGTAGACACCGTCTTTTTAAGGTGACGCATCCTAACAACTAGGCGGAAGTACTTATAACTTAAGTTTTACAGTCGTTCGAGCCTGAAAAATTCAAAGCTCTCCCAAAATCCTTTATATAATGTGGAATATTAATAAGCGATATAATTGAGACTTATCGAGTTCGCAGGTTCCCCAGGAACAGGAAAAACCGCGTTGATCTCTACTCTCTCGAGGTCAGACGACTATATGGACCTTGATGAGGCCTACAAGTATTCCATCATCAAAGCTCTCACCATGGAGTACCCTATTTTTTCCCACAAACTTTCTTCTCTATTGGTAAAGTTGACACCCTTGACATTTAGAAGATACGTTCTGTCTAGGATCACAGGGTTGAACGGTCGGATGATCATACGCTATTGTAGTAAATATCCCAACGGTCTGTCCGTGTTCGAAACGTTTGCCAAGAGATATACCGATGATAGGGAGCGTCAAGTCAGCGCTCTCAATATGATGCTTCCCACCATAGATAAGTACATGGTGATAGAGGAGTTTTGGAAGAAAAAAGGTCCATTACTGGTGGACGAGGGATTTGTTCAAAAAGGAGGGTCTATCTTTTCTCCCCCGAAACCCAGTAAACCTATCTCGGAGGATGACGTCAAGGACTATTCTAAGAGTATTCCTCTTCCCGATCTGCTTATTATAATGAAGTCCGACCCGGAAGTTTGTGAATCGAGACTCAGAAAAAAAAGAGGAGGATATCACTCCGAGTATAACAAGTTGGATAGAAAAAGCATGATAGATCGTATCCGACGTTATGATAGATTTTTTGAGATCATATCTAAGGAGTTGGAGTCCGAGGGCGTAAAAGTCGTCGAGATCGATTCCCAAGGAGATATACGTCAGATGGAAGAAAAAGCTGCAAAAGTGATAAAGAAAACGTTAACGAACCGAAATGACCGAGGCGTATCTGAATGAACATACTATCC
>PUNG01000145.1 GCA_003551675.1 Thermoplasmata archaeon | reverse complement strand
TTCTTCTGACTCTTCTTCGTACGTCTCCTCTTCTTCTGACTCTTCTTCGTACGTCTCCTCTTCTTCTGACTCTTCTTCGTACGTCTCCTCTTCTTCTGACTCTTCTTCGTACGTCTCCTCTCCAGGTTCAGACTTTTCTTTGCCTGCCTTAAAGCGATACAATAAACCAAGGACAACCAACAGGGCTATCAGTACCAGAAGGATGTAAAACAGGTTAGTGCGGTAGAATGGTATCGGGTACTCCTCGAACTCCATATTCTGCTCAGTGCTCTCGATTAAGTTGATCTCTTCACTTTCCTGGAGATCTACTTCTGTCAAAAGATAGGTGGTCCGGAAGGAAGCCATCAATTCATAATCGTTTCTAGCTGGTAGCCTGAACTCAGCAGTTCCATTTGAAGTATATGCAGTCCAACTCTGCTGTCTAGTCATCATTTTCACGTGGACATCGTCTATAGTTTCTCCGTCAGCATCTTCAGACCTTACCGTTAGATAATAGACATCGGTGTAGATCTCTTTCTCATCGGTAGAAGTGATCTCGTATTCATCCTCGTGTACCACTGTATTTTTCCATCGAATCTCGATGTTCCAGATTCCCTCTGGTATCCTCGTCTCTATTTCTCCTGAAAGATCTGTAACTCGAACAAGCGGACTATATATCTCTCCAGTTAAGGGATGACTCAGTTTTACCTGGGCGTTCTCCAGTGCTATGCCCCTGTCATCAACAATTTCCATGTATATATGGTATACCGAAGTTTCTACTTCGATCTCTTCCGTTGCATTGACATCATGGGTTTCTTCATATACGCTGATACCTAACCACTTTACCTTGACGTCCCATTCATAGTTTGGTAACCTGAATTTAGAGAATCCCTCTTCATCAGTATATCTCGCGTTATAGAATGCTCCCGTATCGCCGTAATTTAGTCTGACTCTAGCCGCTTCTAATGGTTCTCCTTCGTCATCGACTACATCTAGGGATAAGTAATAAACCGAAGCGTATATATCCATATCACTGTCTTCAGTAGTGGTGACTTCATATTCTTCTTCGTAAACAGTTATCCCCTTCCACTCTATCTCGATATACCAAGTAGCTCCGGGTATCCTGACTTCTAATTTTCCATCCATATCTGTGTATCCTGTATGATAGAACTCGCCAGTATCTGCATAATCTAAACTCACGTAGGCCCTCTCTAACGGTACTCCTTCGTCATCTACCACATTCATGTTCAAGTAGTAAACGGTGGTCTCAATTTCGATCGTTTCAGTTGTGTTGACCTCGTAGTGTTCATCGTAAACCGCCTTGTCCATCCATCTCACTTCTAGATCCCAAGTAGCTCTAGGAATCCTGACTTCAACGCTTCCGTCTTCGCCCGTATAATCGGAATGATAGAGCCGGGGCGTGTCTTCATAAGTTACCCGCACAAAAGCATCCTCAAGAGCTACTCCTTCATCGTCGACCACATCCATGGTCAGGTAGTAAACGTGAGATGTAACTTCTTCTTCCACATCTGAAGTGATATCCATCTCGTCCTGATATATCGTGATGCCTCTCCAATTAACGGTGAACTCCTGTTCGCCCCTAGGTAAACGGAATTCGATGTATCCTTCATCGTCAGTGAGTCTATCAGTGATTATGTTCCGCCTTTCTGGAAGTTCCGAATGACGACCGATGACTTTTGCGTTCTCAACAGGAACTCCTTCATCGTCCACAACTGTATAGTCCATGTAGTAAACGTCGGCTCTAAGTTCTTCTTCTACATGCGAATCGATGGTGAAGCTCTCTTCGTAGACCAAAACGTCTCTCCAGCGACCTGAGATGTCTACCTCGCCTGCATCGTCGTGAGGAGTCGGTATCCTTATGGTCAAGAAACCTTCAGCATCGGTAGCTCTTCTACCGATGAAATTTCCTTCTACATGGAAATCAAGTACTGCATTCTCGAGCGGTTCGTCCCTAGAATCTATGACTGTATAGATCAACCGATGTACAGCTTCGACTTCTAAAAACTTATCTTCCGAGGCATCGAACTCTAAATCCTCTTCATAAACTCTGATCCCGTGCCAGTCCACCGTCACCGTATTCAAAGCGCCTGGTATCCTGCCAGAGATGATCCCTTCTTCGTCCGTACGGCCGCTGAGCAACAAATTCCCTTCGTGAGTTATCGTCAAATCTGCTCTAGGGATAGCCTCTTCTAGATCGTCCTCTACCTGGAAAGTCAGATGATAGACGTTTACTTGCAGATATTCTGTACTGTCTTCATTTAGGTCTATCTCGTCCTCGTATACCCGAACTCCTCTCCAGGAGACCATCGCCTCTATTTCCGTCCCGGGTAGTCTCGTATCTTCGGTCAATCCATCGTTATCCGTCAAAATTTCAGCTAGGAAGGTACCTCCATGATAGAGTTCGATACGCGCGTTTTCAAGAGGTTCTTCAAGGTCATCTACCACCTCGAAGTCGAGGTAGTAAACTCCCGACTCTAAAAGAATAGGATCGTTAGAATCGATCGCTATGGTTTCCGAAAAGACCGTGACACCTCTCCAATCTACCTCGACATCTAGGGATGCTCCGGGCAGCCTCATGCTTACATTTCCTTCTTCGTCGGCTGTCTCACTGTTCAGTAGACCAACGTCCTGGTGAGAGACAGTGATACGAGAACCGGCTAAAGGTTCTTCTTGACTGTCCATCGCGGTGAAGTCGACGTGATAAACTGCACATTCTATCTCTAAACTGGCGTCTCCGATTACCTCGTGGTCCTCTTCAGCCACTTCTAATCCGCGCCAAGTAACCAATATCTCATGGGGACCTCTCGGCAGCCTCAAGGTCACTTCGCCTTCTTCATCTGTTACTCCCGTATTAGCGAGGGTATCGGTTTCGACGTTATAGATGCTCAAAGTGGCATCTTCTAGATCCTCTCCAATTGAGTCAGTGAGACTAAAATCGATGTAATAAATTTCTAGTTCGAATTCTAGATCCCGGTCTGATTCGAGCGGTTCGTCTTCACTCTGACCAACGTCTACACCTCTCCACTGGAATAAAAGATCATATCCGAACTGCTGTTCGGTTCCCGGTAATCTCATGGTGGTCTCGCCGTTTATGTCAGTCAATTTCGCATCTGCAAGACGTTCCGTATCATTGAAACGGCTGGATACATGTACTTCGGAAACAGGTTCCTCATGAGAGTCGACCGTCGATATCTCAAGATAATAGACATTTGCCTCCAGGATCACGTAATCTGTCGAGTCAAGATAATGTTCAGTATATTCCACTTCTCTGCCCAACCATTCCGTTGTGACCGTATAATTACCAAAAGGCGTCTGTTCTCTTTTGACTTCGCCATCTTGATCGGTCACTCTTCTGAGAAGTGTCCCGTTGGGATGCCTTATGAAAAGGTTCGCATTCCCTACTTCATTATCTCTGCTGTCAAGCACTTGATAGGCCAGCTCGTAGACGGAACAGTTCATCACTATAGCCTCACCGTAAGAGATATCTCCGCTAACTTGGTACATAGTTTCATTCACCACCACCTCCTCCCAGTATACTCTTATGAGATATTCACCGTCGGTAACACTGATGTTGGTGATACCTTCTTCATCGGTCAGATTGAACGTTACTTCTTCCATTCCTGGTGAGGAGTAGATCGAAACCTTGGCATCTTCCATGGTCTCGTTCAAAGCATCAACGGTCTTGAAGTGAACAAAGTGTCTCTCCGCACCTATCCAAAAGTCATTTTCTGCTGATTCTAAATGACCTCCGTAGGTCTCATCGCCTGGATTATCTGGGTACCGGTAGTGGTAGCCAGTATTATCAACTGCTGAAACTATCGCTGTATATTCACCTTCAGGAACGCCGCCGTAATCCCATTCATATGTGTAATTGCTCCTGTAAGACGTATCGTTACCGGAGACCTTGATCATCGGTTCTCGATAGAATACGATACCTTCAGGACCTTCTACTGTCAAGTTCACTCTGTTTATATCGTAACCACCGAAAGGATCGGTGATCGAAGTGTTGAAATGTATTACGGTTTCATCGGCTCCTAAACGGAAATCGTAGCTTTCATTGTAATCCGAATCCAATATTGTGAACGTATCCACATCTATATAGTCTTCAGTTCCTACTTCCAATCTGCTTGGATATTCCGAATCGCCGTAAGCTACAGGTTTAGGAAAATTGCCATCCCCTTCGATCTGAATTATTACCTGTAGTCTTGATTGAACTCCGACTTCGTATCTTTCATCAAGCTCAGTTGATACGGAATACTCATCGAAGACAGTAGGTATCTCTTCATAGGTATCGGAGCTCGCCTGGACGATGGTCGTCGGTGGATCTTCCCCTGCAGGGATTTCAAGCAGTTCCATATGGAAGGTCAGTTGATTTCTATCACCTGTAACATCCTCAGTTTTCGCCCAAATATGTGCCGAAATGGTTCCATTGAGGGTAAAGTTTCCAACAAAGGGTGGATCAAGATACCAATCTAATTGCATGGTCTCTTCCACCCCTACTTCTATGTTATGTTCATCTCCCATAGTTGTATTCATCATGGTTACTGTGTTCCCGTTAACTGTCCCTGTCTCGTTGTGCAGGTAGAGGGTTTTCTCTTTGACGTCACGATCTATAACTATCACGTCGAAGTTCCTGTCTTCTGCATCATCTTCTGAAGACACCTCGAATGAATACTCACCGGAATCTGTGCTCGTCCAGATGAACGTGCCTGAATGACTCTGGCCGCTTTCAAGATTCACGTCCGCTTCAGTTTGAGTATCTATAACAGTTCCGCCCAGATCGTAAGCGTCGTAAATTTCGAACACTATGTCCTGTGTCATCGTCTCATTTCCAACATTTTCAACAGTGTAATCCACTATCTGATCTTCTCCTTCTACTATCTCTGCTTCATAAGCATCTATAGGCATCACTTCGAAGAACGGACCTTCAACCATCACGTCGAAGTTCCTGTCTTCTGCATCACCTTCTGAAGACACTTCGAATGAATACTCACCGGAATCTGTGCTCGTCCAGATGAACGTGCCTAAATATGTTTGACCAGCATCAAGATCCACGTCCGCCTCCGTCTGGATATCTATAACAGTTCCGCCCAGATCGTAGGCGTCGTAAACTTCGAAGACTATGTCCTGCGTATCGGTATCATCTCCGACATTTTCAACAGTGTAATCCACCACCTGATCTTCTCCTTCAACTATCTCTGCTTCATAAGCATCTATCGTCACTTCGAAGAACGGACCTTCAACCATCACGTCGAAGTTCCTGTACTCTGCATCATCCTCTGAAGATACCTCAAAGGAGTAATTACCGGGGTCTATGCCCGTCCAGGTGAACGTGTCTGAATATGTTTGACCGGCATCAAGATTCACGTCCGCCTCCGTCTGAGTATCTATAATAGTTCCGCCCAGATCGTAGGCGTCGTAAACTTCGAAGACTATGTCCTGAGTGCTGGTATCTTCTCCTATATTCTCCACAGTGTAATCCACTACTTGATCTTCTCCTTCTACTACCTCGGCCTCATAAGCTTCTATCGTCAAATCAAAGAAGGCATCTTCTATCACGTCGAAGTTCCTATACTCTGAATTATTTTCTGAAGATACCTCAAAGGAGTAATTACCGGGGTCTATGCTCGTCCAGCTGAACGTGCCTGTATAAATCTGACCGCTTTCAAGAGTCACGTCCGCTTCAGTTTGAATATATATCGATTCTCCGCCAAGGTCGTAGGCGTCGTAAACTTCGAACACTATGTCCTGTGTATCGGGCTCATCCCCTGTATTGTTCACGGTGTAATCCACAATCTGATCTTCTCCTTCTACTACCTCTGCCTCATAAGCTTCTGTCGTCATTTCGAAGAACGAACCTTCAACCATCACGTCGAAGTTCCTGTACTCTGAATCATTTTCTGAAGATACTTTGAATGAATACTCTCCAGAACTGGTGCTCGTCCAGCTGAACGTGTCTGAATATGTCTGACCAGCATCAAGAGTCACGTCCGCTTCAGTTTGAGTGTATATCATTTCTCCACCAAGGTCATAAGCGTCGTAAACTTCGAACAATATGTCCTGCATGGCTGTCTCATCTCCCGTATTGGTCACTGTATATTCAACCATCTGATCTTCTCCTTCCACTATCTCTGCTTCATAGGCATCTATCGTCACTCCCAAGAACGCACCTTCAACTATCACGTCGAAGTTCCTGTCTTCAGCATCATCCTCTGAAGACACTTCGAACGAATACACACCCGCTTCTTCAGATGTCCAATTGAACCCTCTTGTATGGACCTCTCCACCATCCAAGGTCAAGTCCTCTTCGACATCGGTGTAGATAACTTCTCCGCCTAGATCGTAAGCGTCGTAAACTTCGAAGACTATGTCCTGCGTACCCGTAATAATTCCTTCATTAGTTACCGTGTAGTTAACGATCTGATCTTCTCCTTCCACTATCTCATCTTCGAAAGCAGTTATCTCGATGACGAAGTCGGAGACTTGTCTAATATCCTCTGTAAGTCCTTTTTCAGAACTCGTCTCGACTGTCTCCGCCTGACTGAACACCATGGAAAAGCCAGTCAGGAGTAATAAAAGTGCAACTGCGGGCACGACGACGTATATTTTCCAATTATTTCTATTTTTATCTTCTTTCATCTCAGATCACCTCCTTTTTACGGGCGATCAAAACTATACCTACGATCGCCACAGCAAGTAAGATCATTATCGTATAGAAGAGATTCGTAGCATAAAACGGAAGAGGATAATCCGATATGGTGACCTCGCTCTCTTGGCTCGAATCTAGAGCGATAGGTGTCTCTTCTTCCATATCTACATCGGTGAGCAGATATGTGGTCCTATAACGTGTTCGGAGGGTGTAATCTTCTTCTACCAACTGGGAGAAGTAAACTCTGCCCCCCTCGTTTGTCTCTCTAGAAGACAGTGGAAGACCCGTGTCGTCCATGAGAGTCACCTCTGCACCTTCTAAAGGCTCCCCTTCATTGTCCAAAACCAAGACTGATAGATTGTGTACGTCCGTCACTATGGTTCTCCTCTCTGATTCTTCAAGAGTTACATTCACGGTAGCGACTTCATGATCAGCCCAATAGACCTCGATATCCCAATCGCCGCCGGGCAGTTGTACAAAGAAAGTACTGCCGTCTCCGTCGCTATCCCTTGAATAGACCAGTTCGTCTCTTGGACCGTAGAGCACTATTTCGGCTTCATGCAAAGCATCACCTTCACTATCGACCACGTCCAAATAGAGCGTGTGTACGTCGGTTTCCAAAGTCATGGTTTCCGTTTCGTTGAGATCTTCGATAGGGTACCACAAGACTCGCACACGCTGCCAGTTTATCTCTATCATCCATTCTCCGCTGGCTATCTGTTCAAAAGAGACATCACCTTCTTCATCACTTTCCTCCGAATAAATAAGCTCATCTCCATCTAGTAAGGATACTTCAGCCCCTTCAAGGATCTGTTCTTCGCTGTCTTCCACCGTGATGTGTAAATCGTAAACTTCGGTTTCAAGCGTTATCTCTTCTTTTTCGGTCAATTGAACCGTGGTGTAACCTACATTTCTATCCATCCAAAATACCTCTAAAGACCAGTCACCGCCGGGTAACTGTTCATATCCTATCGTGCCGTCTTCGTCCGTCGCTCTGGAGAATACGAGATTTCCATCATGATCTAACAGGTTTATTTCGGCATTTTGGAGAGGTCTGTCTTCGCTGTCGACCACCGTCGCTTGAAGGGGATGGACGTCGACTTCGAAGACTATCTCTTGATCCTCGTCCTCTATCTCCGTAGTATGGGTGCCTACATATCTATCCATCCAGTAGGCTTCTAACGTCCAAGTGCCGCTGGGGAGTGTAGGAGTCGCGATTCCATCCTCAGTGACTTTGGTGACCAAGACAGTTTCATCCTCTTCCTTTATAACGATATTCGCCCCATGAAGTGGCTCCTCTTCTGAATCGAGAACGGTCAGATCTAGATAATATATATCGCACTCTATCTCGAAGCTGCGGTCCTCTTCCAGCTCGACTTCAACGTCTTCAGCTACGATAAAACCTCTCCATTCTGCCTGAAGTCTGAGATCTCCTGCGGGAAATCTTTCAGTTGGTTTTTCATCGAGAGGCATAGTAGTCAGCAGGTCCTGACCATCAGGTAAGTCCTCGTGATAAACGGAAACGGTAAGATCGGTCACTTCTTCCTCTCTCGAATCGATACCGGAAAGAGTCAGATAATACACATCGCAGGAAAGATCCATCTCCTCGCTTCGATCTATCTGGTGAATCTCGTCGTAAACCTCAACGCCCTGCCACGTTACCTCCAATCGAAATTCGCCTTCAGGCAGCCGGGTAGATACAGGGGCTTCCGCACCCTCGAAGACGCTGCCTTCATGGATGATCTCCAGGTAAGCGTTTCCAAGCATCTCGCCTTTCGAATCTACAGGGGTGAAATCAACATGATATACCGCTGCACCCACAGTCAGTTCTTGGTCAGAATCAACCGAGATCACCATCTCATCCACAGTGAACCCACGCCAAACAGTATGGATCTGATAACTCTCTGCGGGTAGACGTCTTTCTACTTTGCCGTCCTCTCTCGTAACCTCCGTGAAAAGGAGCGAATCATCAAGATAAAATTCAACGGACGCATCTTCTAGAACTTCTCCTTGGTCATCTATCACTTCGATATCGAGATAATAGACAGCGGCATGGATGATCAATTCGTTCTCTTCTTGTTCTTCGATCATCTGGTAATTCGTTTCGTTTACCTCTACGCCATACCAGGTCGTCCTAACCAAGTACTCTTCTACAGGTAACCTCACGCGTAATAAACCGTTTTCATCCGTGGTACCTCTCTCGATAGTAGAAGCTCCATACATGATGTTCACTTCCGCGCCTTGTATCGGCTCCTCACGTGAATCCTGTACCTCTAAATCTAAGTAATAAACTGAACAGAATAGTTCCTCATCCTTATTGTCTTCAACCCAATAGTCCTCTAGGGAATACACGTGGATCCCCTTCCACTCTACATCAACATCAACGTAAGTTTCAGGGAGTTTGGTGATGTAAGAACCGACCTCGTCGGTCTCCCCCGTATCTACCAGGTCCCCGTCGATCCTAACAGAGATATAGGCTCCATTTAGGGGTTCCTGATCAGGGGTATTGTCTAAAGCCACTATCTCCAGCTGATAAACTGAGGCCGATATCTCGAAATGTGTGTTCTCTTCATCAACGGTTCTTGTTTCTTCAGCAACTTCCGTACCGAGCCAAGTCACTTCGAACCTGTGTTCACCACCGGCGAGCTGGAATGCCACGATTCCGTCGTCATCGGTTGTCTCGGTGCCGATCTCCCTTTCAGTTGCGGTATAAGTTGCGGTGACTTCCGCACCTAGAAGAGGTTCGTCTAGATCGTCATTAATTTCTACGGTAACCTCAAAGATATCAGCTGTTATCGTTATATGGTCACTGGTATCCAATAAGTAGGTATCTTCATAGACTTTAGCGTCGTTCCAGTGCACTTCTAAAAGGTATTCCGTGCCCGGTAAACGGGTATAGACATCTCCATCAGGATCGGTCATCAGACTTTCGGCCGTCTGGAAAGTATCGTTATAGGAGAATACAACAAGCGCATCGGATACGGGCTGTCCTGCATGGTCTTGAACCTGCACGGTAAGATGATAAACGTTGACATGTATAGTTTGATCTATGGATGTCCAGTCTAGACCTACTTCGAACGTTCCTACTTCTCTTCCCTTCCATCTAATTTCCAAAGAGTAGTTCCCCTCAGCGGCCCGATTTAGGGAGAAAGTTCCGTCTTCGTCGGTGGTGTACGGCGGAAGGACATCGGTTCCGTTAGGATGTGTCAGATAAATATTGGCGTCGTCAACCGGTTGGTCTTCCTCGTCAAGTACGGTGAATTCAGGATAAAAGATCGCAGCTGTCAGGTTGTAAGGATCGTCTCTAGTCCTGTTGCCCACTGCTCCAACATCCAAAGTTCTGTTGGTCTGAACTTCGACATCCTGCCAGTTTACAGTGATAAGATAAGTAGCTTCAGCAACCGTAAAGTTCACTATACCGTCCTGATCGGTCTCCTTGCTGTTGAAGACGGTATCAGGACCTGGTTTCAGATTGACCGTAGTATTTTCAAGAATATAACCCTGATTGTCCTCCAATTTGAGATTAACGTAATGATCTAGTCCTCCTATCACGAAGGAATGATGACCGTACTCCTGGTGCCCCTGGAAAGAACCGGTGCGGTCGAACGCTCTTTTACCGTTCCTATCGACCGCCCTAACTTCGACGTTATAAGTACCCTCGGGTTCAGCCTCATAATTCCACCTTAGCTTATACCTTGTCGTGAACGAGTCGAATTCGCCGTGAGTTTTATTCATGGAAACGTTATCAAGTTTTACCTCTCCATCCGGTCCCTTTAAACTCACGTTCACCCATTGTATATCATACCCTCCAAAAGGATTCGTAACATTAGCATGTATGGTAATGTTTTTGTTTTCGGCTTCAGGATCGAAAAGATTGGTGGCGGTTCCTTCATGGTCTCTAGTGTAGACGTCCTCCACTCGCATGTAATCCAAACACGGCAAAGTTACGTTCGTATCTGCCACGACGAAGTCCTCTTCACCTTCTACATGACCACCATAGGCGATCTGGTATTGACGTGCGGCGTCGCCCCACATATCGAGAGTGACCTTCAATGTAGAGTCTTCCGAGACCGTATGATTATCGATCTCAATAGAGACCTGGTGAGAAGTCCATTCCTCCTCTATGAATTTTCCCTCTGAACCTTGAGAGATCATCTCTTCACTACCATCTTCATATAATTCTCTAATTTCGTAAGTCATATCCACTCCTCCTGCCTGAGGTGAACGGGCCCAGACCGATAAAGTCGAAGTACCGTCGAGCTGTAAATCGCCCGCAAGCTGCGGATGGAGATACCAGTTTACAAACACTCTGAATGAACTCAGTTCCGTCTCATTACCGCTTCCTTCAGGGTAAGTGGTATTGTAAATCTCTTTGGCCATTCTTGGCCCCACATCTACCGCATCCTCCACTCGGTACATGTAGAACGTTTTGTTCTTCAGTTCTTTTTCTTCAGTTTCCAAAATCTCCGTTGAATCTCCGCTTCCATTTAGCTCAACAGCATGGTCGTTTTCCATCCCAGCAACGGCTGCGGTCCCAAAAATCAACAACAAGCCTATCATGACGACGATCAACAATTTTTCTTCCATAAATTATACCTCACATTAACCAAATATTATGTTTAAAGTTATAGAGGATTTCGATTAACCTTTCTAAAAACAGGTTTTGAAAGGCAAGAGCTATTTTCGAGCCTTATTTGAGCATGAATTGCTCTCTTGTGGTTTTTTTTCCTTATATTTTTCTGTTTTTTTCCATTTTTTACATAGCTATAGCTATATTACCCCC
>PUNG01000138.1 GCA_003551675.1 Thermoplasmata archaeon | reverse complement strand
GAAGTCGAAGCTACTTTAGAGAGTCTTCTAGACTTCATAGATGAGTACGAGCACACGTTCATAGGCGTAGGTCCGTTCTACATAGAGGATTATGATACGGACGATCACTCCATGGTCCTAGAGAGATGGGATGATTACGGTTACCCATTCGAAGGAGAAGAAGTAGACGGTTATGAGTTCGAATACGGTTACTGGGCGGAGCAATTCGACATCTCAGAGATACGGCTTGATTCCCTAGAGGTAGTAGACTCGGAAGTTGCTCTTGGGGATCCCATAGAGGCTGAAGGAGATGGGCATTACGCTTCGTTGTATCCTGTTGTAGACCAAGGGCCTTTGACAGAGGACAACATGGAAGAGTGGAGATTTACACTGAGACGAGACCTAGGCGGCGAGATACTAGAAGAGGTACGTGAAGAAGACATAACTATCATCGAAGAGGACACCTACAGTATATTCGAGGCGACTGTACCGACCGACGGTGTAGTTAGAGGAGGTCACTACTCGCTGCAGTTAGAAGCACGCGGCGAAGATGATCCTGTGTTTACCACGATCGACTCTACCGTTATCGTGTATGATCCTGATGTTGCTCTAAATGTCATCGAATTCTCTATAGACGAAGAAATCGATATCGGTGGACAAGGCAACATACAGGTGGAGTTTGAGAACGATGGCGAAGAAGACGACACGGCGCAGATAGTCCTGATAGACGAGATGGGCGAAGCTGAGATGATCTACGAGGAGAACGTACCTGCTGGTGAAACCATAAACATAGATTACGATCATACTTACGACATCGCTGGTGAGTTCATCATACAACTTTGGGATGCTGAAGATAGGTTCGTAGATGAACTTGGCCAAGTTACTGTGACTGGTGCATCGATCATACCTCATACACTTGATGTTGATCCTATCATCGGAGAAGCGCCTTTAGATGCGGTCATCGACGTGGCGGCTGAAAACATTGGTAACTTAGACGGAGAGATCGAATTGAAAGTGGACAGTGAAGTCATAGGTGAATACGAAGTAGAAGTAGGCCGAACCTATTCCACTAGAGAAGAATATACCTTTGAAACAGTTGGAACTTATACGGTCACGTTCGGAGAACTTGAAACAAAGGTAGAAGTAGTAGATGAACTCTTTATCACAGGTACTGAATTGACCGTGCCTGAGGAAACGAATACAGGAGAGACAGTAACTATCGAAGCCGTTGTGGAAAGCTACGTCGAGGACACTACGGCACATCTATACATCGGTGGAGAAGAAGAACACGTCGAAGAGCTAGATGGCGAAGGAGAGCATACCTTTGCATACGAATACGTTTTCGAAGAGTCTGGTGAGTTCGATGTAGAGGTACGGGACGAAGCAGACAATACGGTACTTCAAGAGACGATCACAGTATTGGGTCTCTTTGACTTGACGGTAAACATCGAGGGAGAAGGAGAGGTCGAACTCGATCCTGATGAAGAAGAATACGAAGAAGGAACTGAAGTGACTTTAACGGCGGTACCAGACGAAGGATGGACTTTTATTGAGTGGACTGGAGATCACGAGGGATTTGAAGACGAGATAACCATAACCATGGATGAAGACAAGAATCTGACAGCGGTCTTCGAAGAGGAATTGGAATACTACTATCTCACCATAGACATCGAAGGAGAAGGCAACGTAACGGTCGAAGTGTATTTTGAAGGAGAATGGCATGAGATAGATGAATCCCCGATCGAAGAATTCTGGGAAGATGATCCTGTACCAGAAGGAACGGAGATCCGATTGACAGCGAATCCAGCAGACGACTGGGAGTTCGATGAGTGGGAAGGACTTCCGGAAGATTGGAACGAAGAAGAGTCAGAGATAACTTTTGAAATAGAGGAAGACATGGATCTGATCGCTCACTTCGAAGAAGAAGAAGTAACCCCTGGATTTACATTGGTACTGTTGGCGATAGCAGCCTGCATGGCTGTGGCGATCTACTACAAGAAGAAACAGTAAAAGAGACCAAATCAAAACCCAAAACCCTTTCTTTTTATATTATTTTGTAAAAACAAACATTTCTCACCAAGTCTTAATTTTTGGTCAACCAAATCTTTAAACATAGTCCTGGCTATCGACCAGTCTTATCAAAAACTTTATATTCTTAAAGGAGGTAATAGCAAAATGATAATATGCCTGCGTCGTGGAAATATTTCGCATTAAGGACTTTCAATATGTTTCTAGTACTTATAATAGTTGTTTTTATCTTGTCCGCCGCATTCAGTACTATGGCGGAGCGTGAGCTGGAAACAAGTGTCACACAGATCGTGAGAGCGGAGTTGCAGGAGTTTGAAGGGTCTCCTGAAGAGGTTCGTAGTTATCGTGAGAATAGGACCGAAGAACTAAGAGAGCGGTATAATTTACACCTTCCTAGATGGCAAAGAGTTTTTTATTCGGCTTACGATGTTTTGACATTTGATTTTGGTAGAGCACAAGATATGACCTGTGGAGAAGGCTCTAGTGAGGTATCTGCTATCATCATGGATTATTTACCTAGAACAATCCTATTATTTACAACTGCAGCGGTGATATATACTGCATTAGGTATAGCTGTAGGTCTGAAGGCGGCTCAAAGGGCAGGATCAAGATTGGATAAATTTTTATCCCTTTTCGGGATGACGGCGTCTTCGATGCCCATGTGGTGGGTAGGTATGCTCGCTTTGCTAGTTTTCGTTTATGAACTTAGGTGGTTCCCCAGTCCGGACCCTACGTTCCCGAGTGCAAGTGCTTTGGGTTATAGTACATTTTTAAGGGAGTTACTTTGGAAGATGGCGCTTCCTTTGGCTACGATAGTTTTCGTCCTGTTCGGAGGAAATGCGTGGGTCACGAGGAACCTAGTAACTGGCATCCTCCAAGACGATTATATAATGGCTGCAAGGGCTAAAGGCGTACCTGAAAGGAAAGTTATCTACGGACATACCCTTAAGACGGCGGCACCTCCTGTTGTTACCTCCGCCATCATGGCTCTTCTGATGTCTGTTGCAGGAGCGATGATATCGGAGATCATATTTGCATGGCCTGGGATGGGCTACTTATTGAGATTGGCTATATTTACATATACTGACGTACCTGTGATATTAGGTATATCTTTCATAACTGCTTTCCTGTATATCTTTGGATATTACATAGCAGATCTGATATATGGATATCTAGATCCGCGGGTAGAAGTAGGTGCAGAAAAGAAAACAGGCTAGAGAAGATTACAACAACAAATGATAAAAATCAAAGGTGTATAAAATGGTCACATGGGAAGATTTACTAGCTGACGTAAAAGAAGTCCTAGGAGAGTTCAAGAAGCACAAGATCGGTTTGATAGGAGTATCGCTCATAACCATCATGGTGGTGTTGGGGCTGCTTGCACCCTATATGGCACCAGGTGTTGCAGATGAATGGAGTCCGGCCGCGAGAAGGTGGCAGTCTAATCCTCGGAGCGCTCCTCCCGTATGGCTCGATTGGATCACTAGAGAGGATTATGCAAGGCATACTGTAGTCGACTGGGACGGGGAGACACAGGTGAGCGATTGGTCCTATGAGGAACCGGGAGCATTGGAATTTAGTTATGATGTGTTGTTTGATGATCCTCCTCCACTAGGTGAAGGAGATGTATATGAAGGGGAATTTATATGGTGGACTGAAGAAGGTGATGAAGGTATCCATGATCTAGAAGTTGCTAGTGCAGATCATGAGCGTGAAGTTTCCGTCACTGTGTTAGAACCTGCAAATTTTGAAATAGAGATAACCGCACCGGAAGATGGCCTTAACGTGATAGAGGGCGAACCGGTGGTGGTTGAATTCACCGTAGAAAATACAGGTGTAGCAACAGGTACTCAGATGATAGAATTGCGGGCAGATGGTGAGATGGCACGCTCCCAAGAAGTAACTCTAGAACAGGACGAGATAGTAGAGACTGAGCTCGTTTGGGAGGCAGAAGAACCAGGCGAACGTGAACTCTCTGTGCACAGCAGGGATGATCACGATGAGTTCACCATAAATGTAGAAGAAGGAGCTTACTTTGATGTTGAGATCGAAGAGCCTTTGGAAGGCCATAGACTGGTAGAAGACGAGTCTCTTACGGTTGAGTATGTCGTAGAGAATACAGGCGGCGAGGCTGACACACAGGATATAGAATTTTACGTAGATGATGATCTGGTAGATACAGAAAGTAACGTAGAACTTGAGGAGGAGGAAGAATATGAGGGCAATTTCACTTGGACGGCAGAAGGTCACGGCGATCGGACCCTTTCAGTGAACAGTGAAAGAGGTCATGACGAGATCAATATCTACGTGATAGAGAGAGGTATCTTCAGTGTAGATATAGTTGATTTTGATGAGGAAGTAGGTGAAGGAGAAGAAGTTACCGTTGAATATTCTGTGGACAATACAGGTGATGATCTTGATACCCAAGATTTAGAGTTCTACGTTGATGAGGAACTCGTTGATAGCGAAGAGGTAGAACTTGAAGGTGGAGAAAATTTTGAAGGTGAGTTCAATTGGGTTACAGAAGAGTTAGGAGAATACAATCTTTCGGTTCGAAGTGACGATGATCTTGACGAAGTAACAGTCTTTGTTTTAGATGAGCCCTTTTTCCAGGTCGAGGTGATCGATTTTGACGAGATCATCTACGAATACGATGAAGCTATGATCAAGTACAGTGTAACGAATGAGGGGGAATTGGAGGTGACACAAGAGATCGAGTTGACCGTAGACCAAGATGTAGTTGAAACCGAGGAGGTCACTCTCGCCGGTGGAGAGGAATACCAAGGCGAGTTTACTTGGCAAACTGAGAGAGATGATGCAGGCGACTATGTATTTGGTGTTACCAGCGAGGACTCCGAAGACGAAGTCACTGTGACCGTATCGGATGATAGACTGTTCAGTGTGATGATCACGGGATATGATAAACAAGTAGCCGAAGGCGAAGATGTCGTTGTTGAATACAGAGTAACGAATACGGGTGCTGAGGCGGAGATACAACAGGTACGCTTTTTGGTGGATGGGAGTGTAGAAGATGTATCGGATACGTGGGGTTCAAACACCATCGAAGTGAGGCACGGCGATAATGTATTAGGACATCAGGAACTAGGACCAGCATCACACAGAATCAAGGTTAGTAGACCTCCGGGAGTAGAAAATATAGAGGTTTCCAATTTCGCGGTGAGTCCTGTTGATGGGACCGCACCACTAGAAGTCGATATAACTGCAGATATAGCTCATATAGGTGGTGAAGAGGATGAAAACAGGACCATCGAACTGGAGATACCTGGTGAACCCGTCGATTACGAATGGGAATTAGCCCCAGGACAGGTAGAAAGTATAGTTGCCGAACACACCTTTGAGTTGGATGGTGTATACACTATAAGGCTCGGAGATCAAACCCAAGTGGTCACGGTAGGAGTGGGCGACGACGTGGTAGTAGATGAATTCTCTGTGGAAGAGACCGCGGCTCTCATGGGGAGCATGGAAGCCGAGGTCAGAAATACACACAGAGAGGAAGAAAGGACCATAAGGTTGAGGATCGAGGATGATGAAGGTATTAGGGTGGCTGAAGAAGAATGGACGATACAACCAGGAGATATGAAGGCTATAGAGTACACCCATGAATTTACAGAGGAAGGCACGTATCATTTCATTTTGGGTCCTGAGAGAGCCTCTATAACTTTTGAAGAAGAGGAAGAAGAGGAAGAAGAGACACTAGCGATGCATACTTCCGACGAACAAACAGTCTATGAGGCCGAACTTGAGTTGCAGCAAGAAGAAGAGGATGATCTAGAAGCCAAACTCATTGTTGACGAGGACGAGGTATATCTTGGAGATATAATCAGGGTAAATGTCGAGGTACTGAACGAAGAAAGAGAAGAACGTACCATATCGTTGTATTTGACAGATGAACTTGATGAGAGATTATTATATGAAGACGTGGTCGCACCCGCAGGAGATATAAGAGGTTACGAGATCTCTTTTGTACATGATATGCAGGCTGATAGGGTACCGTTGGAGCTTTTCATGGAATATTCTGGTTATGCTGATAGATATAGGCACAGGCGTATAGAGGTTCAACGGCCTACTGAGCCGTTTGAGTTCGTCGGTTGGACGGGAGATTATGAAGGTCCCGAAGACGAGATAACCATAACCATGGATAGTGACAAGGAGCTAAGGGCCCATTTTGGAGAAGAGAGATACAACTTAAGGACTAGTACATCGGGAAATGGGACCATCGAAACACATCCTTCACAATTCAATTATGAGAGAGGGGATGAAGTAACTCTGTTGGCGAAACCAGGGGAGAATGTATTCGATCTGAGCATGGAATTATACGAAGAGCATCTTGAAGAAGGCCCGGTCGCTGAAGAATTATCGATCGCCTTTGAGGTCCAGGGTCATGCACTCGAAGATGATGCGGAGATAGCCATATCGAACGGTGAATGGTGGGTCTTGGTAGAAGGTGAAAAGGAATACAGGATAGAAGAGGATGCAGATGAAGGAGATCTGAACTTCTTTGAATTAGATGATTGGGAATTCAGCCATTGGATAGGAGATTATCCCGAAGGAGAGCAGTTCGAAGAGGAGATAACAGTCGAGATGGATAAAGAGATGAACCTAAGGGCGTTCTTTAAGAGGGTCGATACCACGGTGGAACATGAACTCAACGTGAACATCGAAGGTGAAGGCGCTGTAGATATAGAGCCCGAGAAAGAGACTTACTACAAAGGTGAAACAGTAGTATTGGATGCCGTTGCTGCTGAAGGTTGGCAGTTCGATAGATGGAGCGGAGACCTTCGAGGTACCGATGAAGAGATCACCATCGTGATGGATGAAGACAAAGATGTAACAGCCACTTTTGATGATGATATCTCTTACTCCCTTGATGTGAGTACACACGGTGAAGGTAGAGTCGACAGAAGCCCGTTCCGACTTGAATACAGTGAAGGAGCCGAGGTAACGCTCACAGCCACACCCGAAGATACTCTTGTACTAGAAGATATAGATAGAGGTGACAGGGTTGGTGATTTCCACGAAACGATAACGGTGGTTAGAAGGGGAAGTATAAGAGAGAATTTGTATGAGCAATCTAGGAGATGGCTGAGAAGGAATACAGATGTAAGAGAGTTCCCTTCACAGGAAGATGTCCATCCAACTCAGATCTTATTCGGCCAACGGAACGAGAATTGGCTTGAGGAAGGCGACCCGTTGAAAGGAGAATACAATGTTACTATCCGTGTTGACGGTATAGGTGTGGAGTTCGAAGAAGCCGAGACCACGTTCTCGGGGGCTGTATTTGGCGTATTTGGAACTGACAATAGCAGGCGAGACCTGTGGCAGGGTTGGATCTGGGGTGCTAGATATGGTCTGTATGCAGGCGGCGTTGTTGCCCTAACGACTATATTCTTCTCTACTAGCTTCGGTATGACCAGCGCCTATTACGGCGGATGGGTAGATGAGTTCATGTCTAGGATAAATGAGATATTGATGGGTATACCCGTATTACCGATCCTTATCATCGTATTGAGGTTCTGGAGCAGGAGTATCAATATATTCGTGCTGATCTATGCATTAGTGATGTGGCGTGGTGCTGCAAGAGTTATAAGAGCCAGAGGATTACAAGTTGCTAAAGATACCTATATAGAAGCTTCGGAATCTCTAGGCTCAGGCTCCGCACGAATAATCTTCAAACATATGATACCTCAGATACTGCCTTATTCTATAGCTCAGGCTGCACTACTCGTTCCGGTTGTGATCATGGCTGAAGCGGGTATGCACATACTCGGGCTAGGTGATCCTACTATCGTTACTTGGGGTACGATATTAGAAGACGCACAATCCAGTGGAGCCGTTATGAACTGGGAGGAATCATGGTTTTGGGTACTCTTCCCAGGTGTAGGTATGGTCCTTGTGGGCTTTGGATTCATATCCACAGGAATGGCTATAGAGAGAGTTATCAATCCTAAGATGAAGCAAAGGTGAAATGATGGTTGGAAAAGCAGTCTTAAAGGTCGATGAATTGTCTACGCATTATTTAACAGGTGATGGAGAAGTTCAGGCACTTGATGATGCATCATTTGTACTTCACAAAGGAGAATCCATAGGTGTGGCAGGAGAATCAGGATGTGGAAAGAGTACTCTTGCATTCTCCTTGCTAAATTTGGTTCCACCTCCTGGTCAGATCGTAAATGGTTCGATAAACTTGGATGGTATCGAGGTCACTGATCTGAATGAGAAACAGTCCCGAAAAAAGATACGCTGGAAAAAAGTATCCATGGTTTTCCAGGGAGCCATGGACATAATGACTCCTGTTTACACGGTCGGTCATCAGATGGTGGAACCCCTGAAGTATCATAAAGGTATCGAGGGTAAAAAAGCAAGGGCTATCTGTGAGAAGTATCTTGAACTGGTAAATCTCGAAGGAGGTATATTCGATAGGTACCCACACGAGCTCAGCGGAGGTCAGAAACAGAGAGTGATAATCGCTACTGCTCTTCTCTTAGAGCCGGACTTGGTCATACTTGATGAGCCCACGACTGCGCTAGACGTGGTTGTAGAGGCTAGGATAATGAACGATCTCAAGCGACTCAGAAGAGAGTTAGATATCTCCATGATATTCATCACTCACGATCTCAGTATACTGGCAGAGGTTTCTGACAACCTTGCAATAATGTACGCGGGTTGGATAGTAGAATTCGGTTCTGCAAAACAGATCTAC
Organism: Thermoplasmata archaeon; assembly: GCA_003551675.1. Classification (GTDB taxonomy): domain Archaea; phylum Thermoplasmatota; class Thermoplasmata; order Halarchaeoplasmatales; family Halarchaeoplasmataceae; genus Natronoplasma; species Natronoplasma halalkaliphilum. The sequence continues at coordinate 28,850 of PUNG01000138.1, read as the reverse complement.
AAAGATCCAAAACATCCTTACACTGAAAAGCTGATAGCGGCGATCCCGGACATCCGTACTGATATAGAACGCCTAGAATACATCCCAGGCGTTCCTCCGAATTTGGTCAATCCTCCTACTGGATGTAGATTTCATCCGAGGTGTCACAAGGCCATGGAGGTATGTAGAGAGTTGGAACCTGAGATATACAACATAGACGGTGTAAAAGTTAAGTGTCATCTGTTCAGTGAGGACAAAGAGATAGCGGAAAGTGAAGAAGCCGAATATGAGACCGCTTATGAGGATGAAAGCGCTTCTGAGGCCTATGAAGGCGAACTAGGTGAAGAAGAAGTTGTAACAGAGGAGGAGTAGAAAACCATGGCTAAACCATTATTTAAAGCGAGAAACTTGACTAAACACTTTGATATCACACAGGGTTTTTTACAGAAACTCAGAGGAGAGGAAAAACAAAAAGTGAAGGCGGTCGACGGCATAGACTTTGACATCTATTGGAAGCAGAACTTTTCTGCAGTCGGCGAATCTGGTTGTGGTAAAACAACTGTGGGTAAACTCATGATGCGCCTATTGGATCCTACTGACGGACGCATGTATATGAAAGGAAAGGACATAACAGAACTATCTAACAAACAGCAGATAAAGGCTTACAGACGGCAAACTCAGATGATATACCAGGATCCGTTTTCTGCTTTGGATCCAAGGCACAGGATCCGCACCATCTTGGAAGAACCTTTAATGATACATGGCATCGGTGACAGCAGAGATGAAAGAGATGATATGATATATGAGGCCATGGAGGAGGTACGATTGACTCCCCCTGAAAAGTTTTTAAGAAGGTATCCTCACATGCTTTCAGGTGGTCAAAAACAAAGGATATCTCTTGCTAGAGCGATGATACTCAACCCAGATTTCATAGTCGCAGACGAACCGGTGTCTATGCTCGACGTTTCTGTGAGGGCGGAAGTATTGAACCTCATGAAGGACCTCATAGATAAGGAAGATATCACTTACTTTTACATAACGCATGATATCTCTACGACTCGTTTTTTCACGGATTACATAGGGGTCATGTACCTAGGAGACATGGTCGAGAAAGGAAAAGTGGGTGATGTTTTAGACAATCCCTCACATCCTTATACCCAAGCATTGCTTGTTGCTGTGCCAGAACCTGATCCTGAAAGAGGTAGAGGCGTCAAAAAAGTACCGATAAAGGGAGAGATACCATCTGCTGTAAATATACCGAAGGGATGTAGATTTCATCCGCGATGTCCTCATTCGAAAAAGATATGCAGGAATAAGAAACCAGTGGGTAAAGAGGTAGGGAAGGAACATATCGCAAAATGCCACTTTGCCGGTGAGATCGAGTTCGATCTCGAGGTAGCTAAGTGATCTGTGAGTAAAAACCCTTTTATATACCCTTTTTCACCTATATAGTTATAGGATATACCGGAGTAAGCGAATCGAAGATCACTAACGATCAGTAAAGGATGATCAGGGGCTTATGATGTAGGTGATGTTCATGAAAAAGAGTAAAGGAAGTTTGGTCGTCAGGATAATTTCCAATCCTGACATACAAAAGGGTTTCGTTCTTTTTGCTTTAGCTTTGATATTAGCTTTTTCAGCGGTGATCACGACAGTTGAGGATGATACAGATAAAGATTCTATCGAGCCTGATGACCAAGGACTTGTGAAAGATATACGCTATCCTCATCTTCGTAATGTAGAAAATTCCACACTGGAACTTAGGGGGGAAGAGGAAACGAATTTATCGCTTAGGATATTAAATACAAATTTTCAACCTATCAGCCTTCCGGGCACATGGGCTGATGAAACAGGAGAAAGAATAAACCTAACCATCGCCGAAGATGAAAACAGATCTCTAGATCTTACCGAGCTCGATGATATCCCTAGGCATTTCGATTTCAATGTGACTGAGGGAAATCTAACCTACGTTTACTATGTCAGTTATGCTACAAGTCCATATGGGATCTTGTCTTTACCAGCTATACTTTTGACGATCATAGGCATGGTCTATGCTTTCAAAGGCAAGGGTGCGCTCCTGGGAGAGATAAAAGAAAGGCAGATAGAAGAGGAAGAGAGAAAGATCAAGGCTCGGAGGCAAAAAAAATACGAAAAGGGCAAGGATCGAGAACATTTTGAAGATGTGATATATGAGGGCGAAAAAAAAGAAGGGAAACCATCGGACCATGTGAATTTCATGGGAATCCCCGAAGGATCGGAAGAGGATGAAGAGGACCAGGAGGCGTGATTCGTATGCATATATTTTTTAGTCATCCTACTTTTACTTTTAAAACGGAGACGGAAAGAAAATGCCTCAGTATAATCGATGAATATCTGGAGCCGGATAAGATAATCAACCCGGCTGAATTTGGTATCAAACACGATGTGATAGGAAAATTAAAAAAATCCGATGCCATCGTAGCCATGGCCGTATCGGGTTGTTTTACTTATGTGGTTTGGAATGAGATAAAACTCGGATTAAAAACCGATAAAGAGGTAAAGATATATACATTCATGGTGGAAAACAAAGAAGATATAGGTCCCCTTGTTAAAGGGATACCCGATTGGGTCAAAAAGTTGAGCAAAAAAGAATCTAAAAAAGTATCTTATGAAATATTGAAGAGCGACTACCAGGATGGTTTCCTGAGTTCACTAGCAGGTTCATACGGTCGTCGGTTTTGATGAGATCCTTTGATTTTACCCTTTCATCACACCTATGGGCACCATCTTTGCCACGATCTTTGAAAGTCCTGCGTTATGGGTCACTTCTACCACGTTATTGACGTTTTTGTAGGCCCCTGGGCTCTCTTCTCTTAAAACTTTATCACTAGCTGCTTTTACATATATCCCTTGCTCGGAGAGATCTCTTTTGATCTGATTCGCATGGAACTTTTTCCTGGCACCGGTTCTAGACATAAGTCTTCCAGCTCCATGACAAGTAGACCCCCAACTTCTTTTCATAGCGTTTTCAGTTCCCATCATCATATAGCTCGCGGTACCCATATCGCCTGGTATGATCACAGGCTGCCCTACATCTCTGTACTTTTTTGGTACTTCTTTTCTACCTGGTGCAAATGCTCTAGTAGCTCCTTTTCTATGTACTATGACCTCTTTCTTCTTTCCATCTATTTCGTGTTTTTCTTTTTTTGCGATGTTGTGACATACATCGTAGACTAATTCCATATCCATATCTTCTGCACTTTCGTCGAAGACTTGCTCAAAACTCTCTCTGACCCAATGTAAGATCAACTGCCTGTTGGTCCATGCATAGTTGGCTCCGCAGCTCATGGCTGCGAAGTAATCATCACCTTCGGGAGAGTCAAAAGGTGCGCAGGCTAACTGTTTGTCGGGAAGATCTATGTTGTACTTTCTGATAGCCTTTTCCATTTTGTTTATGTAATCGGTGGCTATCTGATGTCCACAGCCTCTAGAACCAGTATGGATCATGGTCACTATGTCTCCTTCTTCAAGGTCGATGGAATCCGCCAACTTTTTATCGAATATTTTTTCTATCTTTTGTATCTCGATAAAGTGGTTTCCGCCGCCGAGGGTACCCAACTGAGGAGAACCACGATCTTTCGCTTTCTTGCTCACTTTATCCGAATCCGCGCTCTCCATCCTTCCGTTGTCTTCGATACGTTTTAGGTCCTGTTCCCAGCCGTAGCCTTGGTCGATAGCCCATTCTACTCCATGATCTAGTGCTTCTTCTAATTCGCCTTTTTTCAACCTTAGACGGCTTTTTCTACCTACTCCCGCGGGTACGTTATCGAATATTGTGTTGATCAGCGACTTGATATTATCCCTCACATCCCCTTCTTCCAAGTTGCTCCTGACCAGTCTGACACCGCAGTTGATGTCGTAGCCGACTCCGCCAGGAGAGATAACACCTTCTTTTGGATCCATAGCAGCAACTCCTCCTATGGGAAAACCGTATCCCCAGTGGATATCGGGCATGGCCTTGGAAGCCCCGATTATCCCAGGGAGAGTAGCTACGTTCGCCACCTGTTCAGGGGCGTTGTCCTGTCTTATGGATCTGATGAGTTCGTCGTCGGCAAAGATCCAACCTGGCACATTCATACTTCTCTTGTAGCTTTTAGGTATCGTGAAGACGTAATCACTACTTTTTTTTAAAGGTCCGTTCCAATTCCTGCCCATATCTATCACACTTTGATTGAGTTTATTGGGTTATATATTTTTGTATTTTGGGATAGCTGCACAAAAAGGTTTTGTTTATCCATCTTCAGAGATCACGGAAACGATCTTTTCAGCGGTAGAAGGTCCTATGCCTTTCACTTCCTGAAGTTCCTTTTCATCAGCCATAAATACTTCTCTCACCGAGCCGAAATGTTCCAGCAGTCTCTCCGCAAGCCTGCCCGATATGGAGGGAAGTCCTTCTAATATGAATTTTCTAGTGTCATACATGGACATGCTTTCTTTTTCTTTACGAACAGATAGAGATCTTTTTTTGTCTTTTGAGTCACGTTTGACCATGGTTGCTATGATGGCTGCGGTTTCTTCTTCTCCCTTTGTGAATAAAACAGGTATCCTAAAGTCAGTAGCCAAAGAGGCTAGGGCTCCGTAGATAGCGTTATCTCTTATGTTCCTCTTTTGGTAGAGTCCGTCTCCCTCTAAGATGATGATGGGATTTTGATAATTTTCTGAAAGAGCTTTAGCCTGGGTGAAGAGTCTTCCATCGATCAGAGATTGTAAAAAGTCTGAGACCTCTTTCCTTTCAACCGCTATATCCTCGGAAACTACGTAATCACCTATGGAAAGTTGAGATGTATTTATCTTTATGTCTTTTTTTGCAAGTTCTAGGACCACCTTACTGTTCTGTTCTCTTGTGTCTACTGTTATCTCATCCCCGCTCTCTTTTTGAGCCTCATCTTTGTTATCATCAAAATCAGTCAACGCTCTCTGTTTTTTGTCCTCTCGAGTATCCTTTTTTTTCTGCTCCTTTTTCAAATTTTTTTTACTTTTCTTTCCGACCACCTTGTATCCTTTTTTATCCACATCCATGGGATCACCCACACTGATCTCGGTCTCAAGATCGTCTCTCAACCGCATCAGATTTTTATGCATCTTTTTTTCTTTTCTTTTGCTGGACCAATAGTAAGCCTCATCTCTCGTATCTTTGGTTATGAGTATTACCACTTTTCCTTTTCTTCTTCTAGCGGTCCTGCCTCTTCTTTGTATCGTTCTGATTTCAGAGGGCACAGGCTCATAAAAGATCACCATATCCGTTGAAGGGATATCCAATCCTTCTTCACCAACACTGGTAGCCACAAGAACGTTGAAATCACCTGATTCAAAGTCTTCGATTGTTTTTATCTGCTCTTTTTGTTTCAGGCCTTTATCTCCTTCCTTGTCTGCTTGTCCTATGAATCGGGTAGGTCTTGCTCCATCTATTTCTTCGAGTTTTTCCGTTATTTTAGTGGCGGTTCTTCTATAATTTGTAAATACTATCATCCTCGAATCAGGTTTTTTTTCCAACTGCTGAGTCACGATCTTTTTGACCTTTTCTACTTTAGGATGTTCTTGATCCAGTTCTTTTAATTCTGCTAGAACTTCGCTCATTTCAGAACATTTCATCAGACGTTTAGATGCCTTAGATCCTCCTCTGCTCTCGGCTTCGTTCTTTATCTTCTCTATGAACTCTCTTAAACCATATGGTCCTTGAGTTTCCGCCTGATCGATGGCGTGGTCTATCTTTATCGAAGAAGCTATCAAACTAGCCGCTCTATAAAGTGACGATTTGTTCGAAGAGTGTAATTCACTTTGTATTTGATCTCTAGCTTTGATCAAGTCTTTTCTTGAGAGCCGATTTGCATTTTTACCTTCAAGAAACCCAAAAGATTGTATTTTTTTGACTTCCCTCTTTTTTATCTTTTTAAGTTTTTGTACGATTCTTTTTTGCTCTTGGGGCAGTCGCACGTCTATCCATTTTTTTTCAAGATGGTTGGTGTATTTTACAACATCCGGGTCGTATTTTGTCCTGATCTCGATATGCTCCAACCCTAATGTGTCACATACCGACAATATATCTCCCTTTTCGCTTCCGGGCGATGCAGTAAGCCCTAGAGTTAGGCCGCCCCTTTCATAGGCCTCACCTATGAATACGTACGCATAATCACCTACGGCTCTGTGTGCCTCGTCGAACACAATCAGCGAAGTGTCCTTCAAGTCGATCCTTTTAGCCATCAGATCGTTTCTTATCACCTGTGGTGTGGAAACGATGATGTTGTTATCCCGCCATAGTTTTTCTCTCTGGTCCGGTCTTACTTCTCCGGTAAAAATTTCTGGCTCAGCATCTTTGATCAGATTTGAGATATCCTTAGAATGTTGATTTACAAGAGGTTTCGTAGGCGCTAAAAAAAGTATCTTTTTTTCACGCTCATGCATCAGCCGATGGCTCATAACCATCAAAGCTATTATGGTCTTACCCAGGCCAGTTGGGAGAATTACTAGGGTAGAGCGATTTTTTGCTATGCTGGCTATATTTTTTTGGTATTCGCGCTCTTCGATAGCATCCGTTTTCAGTAAATCTCCTGACATTTTCAATCCAACTGCTCCCAATGGTTTTACATCATAGACCCATGTCTTGATCCATCTGTTCGTCCAATTCTCCTTCCAAAGCTAATTCTTCCTCCCATTTGTCCAGGTTATCTAGAACCTCTTTTAGCCTACGCAGACAATCTAAACATAACCACTTTTTTCCTATATCTTTACCGGGTAGTTTTTTGTAATTTATGGTCTCACAGAGACAGCAGTAGTTCATATCTTTAGTCCTGTGTTCCGCATAGGCTTCCATCCTTTTGCCTTCCTTCAATCTAGACATAAATTTTTCTTTGATTTCTTCATCGATATCATCATCTAAGTCTAAAGGCTCCGTGTCTTTTTCCTCGGTTTTCTTTGCCAGTCTACCACCTGTAATCGATTTTAAACACTTTGAACTATTTAAGTTATATCCCTGCATGACGAGGATGTCAACCTTTATATGAATCCCTTTCGGTAGTGTTTTCAATACGATCTGAGGATATAAGCATGGCATCAAGAGCATCTATAAAACTGGTTTTCCTTGGAACAGGTGGAAGTTATCCTATACCGGAGAGGAACGTCTCTTCTATCGCTTTGAAGGTGGATAGTGAAGTGCTGTTGTTCGATTGTGGGGAGGGAACACAAAGACAGTTGATGTCTTCATCACTATCTTTTATGAAAGTGGACAAAGTATTCCTTACACATCTACACGGGGATCATATCTTAGGACTATCGGGATTGTTACAAAGTATGAACATGAACGATAGGGAAAAAGCTGTAGAAATATTTGGCCCGAGGGACACTGGGAGGGTTCTTAAAGATATAATATTCAAAGGTTATTTCAGACCCGGTTTTCCCGTGCACATAACAGAATTACAACCTTCCGCAAGGTTGGACTTTGGTGATTTTTCTGTAACCGCAATAAAGGCTGATCACAACGTACCTACATTGGCCTATCTTTTTGAAGAAAGAGACAAGAAGGGTAGGTTCAACAAAAAAAAGGCTCTGGATATGGGTGTTCCCGAAGGCCCACTTTTCAGCAAGATACATCGGGGTGAATCTATAACAATTGCTGATAAGGTCATAGGCCCCGATGAGATAGTAGGTCCTCCGAGGCGGGGTAAAAAAGTGTTTTACTCTGGAGACACTAAACCTTGTAATGAGATCATCGAAGCGGCTTTTAGATCCGATGTGCTGATACATGACAGTACTCTTGACGCCTCTTTGTCTGACGCGGCGTTGCGCCATCATCACTCCACGGCAAAGATGGCGGCGGAGGTAGCTAGAAAGGCTGAAGTCGATAGATTATATCTATTCCACATAAGTCCCAGATACAAAGATTTAGACCTACTGGAGGAGCAAGCGAAAGAGATATTCGAAACCAGCAAAGTTCCAGATGATCTTTCAGAATATAGTCTATGATCTTGTCGATAAAAAGCTCCTAAACGGCCGAAAAGGATAAAAAGGCCTTGATACTAATCGGAGAACGAGCGTATGACGGAAATAATCGAATCGGTGTTGAAGGCAAAGGATGAAGTCAAACCAACGTCCATACTGATCTTTACAGAGTCTAGGACGTTGATGGAAAAAGTGTCTGACAATGTTGATAGAGTTCCTATAACTATATTCACCCCTAAACCGCCTTATTCTTCATTCATAAATAGAAAAAACGTGCACATACGCCATGTTAATAACTCTCCCGCCGTAGGTATCGAGGTATTGGATCAGGCCAAAAATATTGTTCTCTCCTGTGCGGCTGAAGGTCTCGTCGATGAAGATGATGAAGTTTTATTAGTGGTATCAGCGGACATACAGACCATATTGTATTTTGACATGAAAGAACTTGGTATCGTAAATCTAAGGGATGAGATAGAAGGTAGAATAGATCTTGAATTGCTGGAATATCTCTTCAATATCGGTACAAAGATAGTGAGGGAGGGTAAGGAAGGTTTCCCGGCCGGTGCTTTATTCATAATAGGCGATATGAACAACGTTTTGAACAAAACCACCGAATCAGTCAAAAATCCTTTGGAGGACCGCACAGGGGCGAGGAAGAACATAAAGGACAAAGAAAACTGGAACACGATCAAAGAGTTCGCCATGCTAGATGGTGCTCTTGTAATCGATAAGTACGGAAACCCCATAGCAGCAGGTAGATACGTGATGTTCAGAACCGACTCAAATGTTCGGATCGAGGACGGGCTGGGTGGAAGGCATTTTGCAGCCTCGTATATAACACTCCGAACCGACGCCATAGCCATGGTCGTATCTTCTGAGGGGATCATAAGGATATACAAGGACGGAGGTAAGATATATGAGGTGGATGTCCTATGATCCGTTCAATTTTGTATCAAACGGCATTTTTAAATCACTCATAATAGATACTCATTACATTTTGCGAAAATAATAAATAGAATCTTTCGTTCAACCAAAGGATAGAATGAAGGGAAGAACATTAAAAAGAAGTGACGAGAAAGGAGCTTTGGAAGGACTACCTCTCTACCTGATCATCCTGGTGGTCATAGCTGGTGTTGGAACCGCTATAATAGCCGGTTGGATGCTGAGTGCGCAGAGCACGGAACTGGGGAGTATTGAAGTCGATGAGGATGAAGTGGGTGAAAACTCAGGAGCAACTATCCACGTAACAACATACGCCGAGAACGGAGATCCACTTGAAGGAGTGACAGTTTCAATCGAGGGTTGTGGAACAGGAAATTTTGAAGAGCCAGTGAGATTGACAGATGAAAATGGAGAGACTGAGTTTAATTTATCTGAAGTAGATTTGAACGTACCTCCTGGAGAATCTTATGGATATATAACTATAACTGCAGAATATTCAGGTGAAATGACTAGGACCGAGACTGCTACTATACTTGTGACTCCTCGTGATTAGTTGATAGTAAATTTGAAGTGATACACTGCTAGAAACCCACGAGATAATCGGCCGTTCGAAGTCTAAAGCGGAAAAGCTCGGCACCAAGGGAACCTGCTATCTCGGCAGGAACGTATCTTACCCCGGCGGCGAATACGAAGAGATGGGTGAGACCTACATCGATATCGTTTCACCTCACTGCATGCTGGTGGTGGGAAAAAGAGGTACCGGCAAGTCTTACACCCTTGGAGTCATAGCGGAGGGTTTCGCCAAGCTGAAAGAAGAATATTCGAAGAGAGTCTCGTTGATACTTGTGGACACCATGAGCGTTTTCCACAGCCTTAAAAAAAGTAACACCAACAAGAGGGAGATACAAGTCATGCGAAGATTCGGTATCGAACCGAAAAGCTGGGAAGACATGGTGAGGATATTGGTACCTCAAGTTGCCATGGACGAGGCCGAAAAAGACGGTAAAGATATACATCGTGACGAGGTGTTGAAACTACCTCTCTCTAAGGTCGAGATCCACGAATGGCTGGACCTCTTCGACCTCGAGATAACTGAACCAGTGGGTACGTTATTGAGTCAGGTCATAACGGACTTGAAAGAGGAAGACGCTAACTTTTCTTTCCAAGACGTTTATCGTAAGGTCAACGAGGCCGATGTGGATAAAGACAGGAAGGAGACGCTGAAAAACCTCTTCAGCATGATCGAAGGTTTGAAGCTTTTTTCCAAAGACGGTATGGACTTGGAGATGGCCGAAGGCGGCAAGATAACGGTTCTAGATATATCCTATCTAGGCAGACTCGGAAAGTACGAATTGAGGAACCTGATCGTTTCCATATTTGCAAGAGAACAGATGGCTAAACGTACGTTGTACACTACCATCGAGATGCAGTCACAGGCGGATCTTGTCGAGTCTAAGACTTCCAAAGACATCACGGAAGAGTACCCCATAATCTACATGCTGATAGACGAGGCTCATCTGTTCCTGCCTTCTGAGGGAGAAACTATCTCTTCTAAACCGCTGATAGACTGGATAAAGTTGGGTCGTCATCCCGGTTTATCGCTGATCCTCGCTACTCAGGAACCTTCCGCACTACATACCAGTGCCATAAGACAGTCCGACTTGATAATAGCACACAATATGACTTCAAAAGATGATCTAGAAGCTTTAAAAGTTGCAAAGCAGTCCTATATGAGAAAAGGGTTAGACGAGATGGTGGGAAAGATGCAGTTCAAAAGAGGATTGGCGATGATACTCGACGATAGAACGAGAAAATTACAGATGACACGGGTAAGGCCAAGGCACACGCTTCACACGGGCGTGGATGCCTCGGCTCTTCCAAACGAAGAGAGATATTAACGAAATTTTTAAATAATATCACTGGGCAGAGAGAAATATATGTCTAAAAAAGGATATGGAACGACTATATCCGGTCTCGGCTTTATGACAGGCGGTTTTTGCATCTATGCTTTGTCAGCTCTGATCATGGGTGGGGTGATTTATGCATGGTCAGCAGATCCAAGAGATGATCCTATGACATTACTTTGCTTTCCTCTACTGGTGAGTTTAATAGCTATCATCTTCTTTCTTTACGGAATACTCCAGATATACAAAGATGCACTGATGATATCCTATGATCATAGGTCCAAAGTGAAGATAGCTATAATATTGATAATCGTGGGATTCGTCTTCAACCAGATAGGTTCATCTATGGATTATCAATTCCGTACTGTAGATGCTCTCCAGTCTTCGTTTGTGGATAGAGGCATCTTTAGTTTGTTAACGAATATGGCTTACGGACTGATGCCAGTTGTCCTTGTCTACGAGATAGCGGATTCTAAGGCTAAAAAATATCTTTACCTGGGCGCATCTATCTTGATCGGTCTCAGCTTGGTACTGCTAGTTTTATATTCCTCTTACCTTATCACCAACGGAGATGTTGATGAGGTTGCCTTCAGAGGCCTGCGGATGACGTCGTTAGCAACCATCTTCACGTCGGTGGGTTATCTATCCTTTGCTTTCGGCTATAGAAGAGTTGCAGAGAGTTTAAGGGAACGAGAGAAGTCAGATAAAATCGAACCAAAGATAGGTTATTCCAAAGAAATAGAAACCTCCCATGGGTCTGAGATGTTCGCGAATTCCAAAAAGCAGAAATGTCCTATGTGTAAGAAAAATGAATTAGATGTGAGTTCGGACGGATCGGCCTACTGTGAAAACTGTGGACATGCTGAAAGAGACCATCGGGATCGAGAAGACACATCAAATCACTCAAAAAATACTTCCCAGTAGATGGTAGAAGCTAACCACTCCTGATCTTCCGCTGTCTTTTCATCGAGTTCCATGATCTCTTCTGTTAGATCCAAAGGTAACGACTGATATATGCCATAAGGTATTATGAATCTCTCGTGAGACTTCACTTTTTTTACCACTGAGACCTCATGGAATATTTCCTTTAAAAAGGAATTAGAATAGAGTCTGCTACCCTGTGGTAGTGCCCACTGGTATAGCATCCTTAGACTCAACGGATGGAGACTTTCAAATACGAATTTCTCTTTGGTGACCCTTCCCACTTCCGAGATAAAATCATCTATATCCGAAGGATCTAATAGATGTAGAAATCGCATACTGATCGACACATCGAAGCTTTCATCCTTAAAGGGAAGACTCAAAGCATCGCCCTGTACAGATCCGATCTCACTTTGCAGTAACATCTCTCTGCTTGCATCTAACCCTATAACCTCTGCTCCGTTCTCAGAGAGTAGTTCAGCGAATCGCCCCGTACCAGTAGCTATATCTAAAATTTTTTTATCCTTTGGATCTACTAGTGAAAGAAGTGTTTCACGTTCCTTCTTATCCAAGATTTTTCCTCCGCCTGTGAATCTGCTGTCTTCGTACTTTTCAGCAACGTCCTCTATTTTGTACCACTTTTGTCCTTTTTTGAGCATACATATGGCCCCGGTCTAAGATAGATACATGGCTTATCTTTATAACGTTTATCGCATATAGGAGGGCAAAAACTATATTACCCCTCTATACACATGGTTCAATTGCTCCTAAAGGTGGCCGATATGGCGGAAAAGAGCGGATTGAAGAGAAGATCTTTAGATGAGATCGACAAACTTGTAGATGAGAGCAATCTTGAGTCTACTTTTTTCAACAAAGAGAGTAACAACAGTTACGGACATTTTGGCAGCGTTATAAAGGAGATACAAGACGGAAAAACAGGTAGGAGCCATTTGGTGAAGATAAGGCCACCTCTGTTCTATTTGAACGGTATTTTGAGCAATTTTTCTCGCCTTCTTTCAGGGACCAGTTCTAGAAAGATACTCGATAATGAGCGCTGGCGAGAGCGGGAAAAGGATTATCTTAAAAGTTTAAACCCTGATATCGAAGTAGATCATCCGCCTCACGAGAATGCAATACTTGTGGAAAAGATAGACGGCGATATAGCCTATGACATATTACAGGATGAAGAATTAGGTGTTGAGGATAAATTGGAAACGATAGTGGAACTAGCAGAGGGACTAGCCGACATCCACAAGATGGATCTATACCACGGCGAGCCCAACACTCAAAATTGTATAATCACGGATGACGGTGAGATATACTGGATCGATTTTGAAATAGAATATCATGAAGACTTGACTATGATCGAAAAAAAAGCCAACGACCTTGAGCAGTTTACTCTCTCTATCATGGGTGCTTTTGATGAGGAGGGAGACATAGGTTTGACCGACGAAGAGTTGATAGAATTGATATTGGAGTCATATGGTGAGGATGATGTGATCTCGCAATTTTTACACAACGCTAACCTGCCGCTGATGGGACCTTATAGGATAGTGCAGCTTTCCTTCACATCCGCTAAAAGGTTCTATCAAGCTCAGATGAATTTGTTGATATATATAAACGACTGGGACTTGGATCTAGATACGTTGAAATTTGATTTTCTAAAGCCAGACTGATGGGAACTGGATATCAATTGTATTTTACTATTGAATGGTCCATATTCCTAACGCTCGTTCATTTTTATAGTCAAAGACACAACTTTTAGTGGATTTTTCAGTGTCTTTGAATAACAGTGGATGACAAAACCGAATTATAAAGAGGTTTGTCTTCCACTAGAACTCAAAATGTCCTCGTGAAACAAATCCCTCCCAAAGAGAGGGCCGTGATCGGGATTTGAACCCGAGCCAAGGGATCCACAGTCCCACATGCTGCCAAGCTACACCATCACGGCCATCATGTATTCACACTAAAGAAAATGATTTGGTATAATACTTTTTCCATCTATATCCGATTCCTACTCGAAAGATACTCAATCAAAAAGTAACCTAGTTCCGAATATCAGACCGAATTGGATCACAGGGATCGAACCGATTATCTGATAGATGGCTATTCCTTCTGGAGAAAGAGTTCCCACCAGAGCTATCGCGACCAGTGTGAATCCAAGGCTTGACCATATGAATACGCTCCAAACGTATTCAAATTCTAAGAACAAGTCGAGACTGAATATCACCATGCCTCCTATGGAGAATGAAAAGAACAGCAGTGCAAGAGCCGTATGTGGTGAAGTTCCTAGAGGAAAGAGTCCACCAAGCAAGACCATACATATCGCGCCGATGATCATACCTCCTATACCGATGAATCCTATCTGGCTTTCACAGAGCCGGAACATCGAAAGAAGGAATAAGATGAATAGGATACCTGATATCACAAGTGCAAAATTAAAAATATTGCTGTAAACCGCATCAGAGGCGCCTAACTCACTCAACGCACTCTCGGTGACGCTAAAATCAGGATTGACCAATATCGAGATCGCTATCAAACCATAAGCTAAAAATGGTGCTAAAATACCGCAGAACCCGCCTGCCCATTCAGGAACCAATTCATCTATCTCAACCATGATCTACACCGACTCTTATAGTAAAGATAAAGGACCTCTTCGATAAAAACTTTATTAATGGAGTTCAATTATAGGTAAAACTCAGTAGGCCAAGTATCATCATGTTAAAAGAAGGTAATTTATGTATCCATCCAACAAAACCACAGGTAGTATTCCCTCTCATGCTTTGCCATAGGTCTATGTGTAAAAAAATAAACTATGAGGTGGGATAAGATGTTACCGATATTGCTGGAAATATTGATAAGTTTTTTTCTGATCGTCATCGGTCTCATATATATACTTAAAAATGTTATAGAACATAAAGTTGGAAAAGAGATATGGGCCCTTTATAGAGAGATATCTGGTAGGACCGATTTAGAACTCATGATGAGTCTTAGTTTTTTTTCTAATTGGCCAGACCTTCGCGGTGAGATAAAGGGTAAAAAAGTGTATGTCCATCCTCATAAGGGTAGTAGAAGGAAGAATCGTGCCGCTAAAACCATATTCGGTGTTGAAAATGATATAGATCTGGAGGGAGACATCATAATAGTTCCTTCTTCCACCCTGCTTTCTCCAGAAGATTATGAGTTTGAATTGGATGTTCCAACTTTGGATAAGAACAATTATAATGTCTACAGTCAGAGTAGATTAGATGAGGAAAAAATCGACGATATGTTCACAAAAAAAATATCCCATTATATTCACAAACTGATAGAAAAAAATCAGGAGGATTTCAGGGCTATCATACTCGAACCGGGTATAATCATGTTCAGTGATTATGGATTGACTCTAGAAAAAGATAGATATATATCAAATCTAGAAGAACTAACGGAGATCGTTTTTGCCATGGAAAAGAACTTGGGTCCTGAAGGCACCAACGAGGATTTTATAAATACACGAATCGAAAAGCTGATGGGAGAAAGCAGGACGGGTATAGTCAAGACAATGGCATCCTTGGTATTGCTTGGAACCGCTGTGGTATTTTTGTTCCAGATCACTCAGGATTTTTCATTTCTTTTAATGAACGCCGGAGTATTGGCCCTTATTATAGGTGTCCTAAACATTTACATAATCTCTGATATCGGTTTCAAATATACCTGATGATCAGTAATCGATATACTCTTTCATCTCCCAGTCAGTGACCGATAGGTTGAACTGCTCCACTTCTTTTTGCTTCAATCGTACGTAGTGCTCGTAGGATTCTCCTAAAGAGGATCTGATTATCTCATCCTTTTCGAGCTCATCAAGTGCTTCACCTAGATCAGCGGGCAGTATCTCTATACCTTTCTTTTCTATCTCTTCTGTAGTCAACTGGAAAAGATCCTCTTTCATCTCTTCTCCCGGATCCATAGAATTCTTCATACCGTTCATCCCTGCACGTATCAGCGAGTTCAGCATCAGATAGATGTTGGCGGTGGCGTCCCCTGCACGGAACTCGATCCTACCTTTCTTCTGCTCTTCGGTTCCGTAGGCGGGTATTCTCACCAGTACGCTTCTGTTCTCCCCGCCCCAAGAGATGTAAACCGGTGCCTCGTAACCAGGTATCAAACGCTTGTACGAATTTATGGTTGGGGAAACCACGGCGGAAAGAGCTTTAGCGTGGTTGAGCAGACCGCCTATAAAGCCTGCAGCTTCCTCGTTCAACTCGTCAGCTGAGAAAAGGTATTTTGAATCTTTGAATAGGGACATATGAACATGAAAACCGTTACCAGCATCTTTAGCTACGGGTTTTGGCATGAAGGTGGCATATGCACCTTTTTCTCTCACCTTTCTCTTCACGATATCTTTTATGATCATGAAATCATCTGCAGCTTGAAGAGGATCATCGTAGGGAAGAGGCTCTATCTCATATTGACCTGCAGCCGCTTCGTGATGTATCTTTTCGACCGTCATATCGTATCTTTCAACCGCCTTCGTTAGTTCACCCACCATGTCAGTGTATTCAACTCTTCCGTCTATATAATTGCCCTGGTCGTAGGGTTCTTTAGTTTCAGGATCGAGGATATGAAATTCGTATTCGGGCTTAATTTTTATCTCCATGCCTTCATCGGCCAACTCATCCATCGTCTTTTTTAATAGGTACCTCGGATCTCCTTTGAACCTGCTGCCGTCGGGCCATTGGATATCACAGATGAATGCGGCGATCTTTTCATCGTTTCTTTCGATGATCTTCATGGTGGAAGGATCTGGAATAGCGACCATGTCGCTCTCAGAGACGTCTGCAAAACCAACATTAGATGAGTCGAAGCTCATCCCGTCCTCTTTGACGACTTCCCACATATTCAAAGGAACTCTGATCTCCCTCGTTTTTCCTTTTAGGTCAAGGAATCTCAAAGCGATCGAGCCTACATCTTCCGGT
The DNA here is from genome assembly GCA_003551675.1 of Thermoplasmata archaeon. Classification (GTDB taxonomy): domain Archaea; phylum Thermoplasmatota; class Thermoplasmata; order Halarchaeoplasmatales; family Halarchaeoplasmataceae; genus Natronoplasma; species Natronoplasma halalkaliphilum. Next base: position 12,175 of record PUNG01000138.1, on the reverse strand, counting down.
ATTTTTTCATGTTCTGTCATGATAGCACCTTGAAAGGGATTAGGAAGCATATGTTAAATATAAAAAACCATCGCATGTTTTTGAAAGTATTTCTTTTGACCAAAATACTAAAAGGGTAAAAACTCTATCCGTGGAAGGACTGTGAATATGAGGGAAGATATAAGAGAAGAAAGAACGGCGCTGTTAAGGGATGATCAAGTAAAAGAAGGGGATCATATACTATACTGGATGCAGAGGGCCCAAAGAGCTGAATACAACCATGCCCTGGAATATGCTGTAGAAAAAGCTAATGAAGCGGATAAAACTCTTGTAGTCTTTTTTGGGATAACAGACGAGTTCGAGGATGCGAATTTGCGGCATTACAGATTCATGCTCGAAGGGTTGAAAGAGACGAAAGAGGAACTTGAAGATAAAGGGATAACTCTGGTGATAAGGCACGAGCATCCGAGAGAAGGAGTAAAAAAACTTGCATACGAGGCCTCTTTGTTGATAGTGGACAAGGCTTACCTAGATTTTTTGAGAGAGTGGAGAGAAAGTGTTGCGGAAGAAGTAGATATTCCCCTGATAGAAGTGGAAACCGATGTTGTGGTTCCAGTTGAGGAGGCCTCTACTAAAGAAGAGTATGCCGCTAGGACCATCAGGCCGAAGATCAACGATGTACTGAGTGATTATATGAAAAAAGTTCAGGAGAGAAAATTAGAAAAAACTTCTCTTGAATACGATTTCGACACTTTTGATATAGATGATATCGAAGAAGCGCTTTCCAAGTTAGATGTGGATGAGAGCGTAGAACCGGTTGAAAGTTTCAAGGGAGGCACCAGCGAGGCGAAAAATCACCTCGAAGAGTTTTTAGAGCACAAGCTCAGAGGATATGCTGATCATTCCAACGACCCTACAAAAGATTACCTTTCACATATGAGTCCGTACTTACATTTCGGCCAGATCTCTCCTCTTTATGTGGCTCTTAAAGTCAAAGAGAAAGGCGGACCCGGAGTAGATGAGTATTTGGAGCAATTGATCGTTAGGAGAGAACTGGCTTACAACTTCGTTTATTACAATGAAGATCACAGATCTTTAAAATGTCTACCGGAGTGGGCCCAAAAGACTTTGGAAGAACATGAAGAGGATGAACGGGAATACATCTATCCTAGAGAAGAATTTGAAAAAGCGGAGACGCACGACGAGTACTGGAACGCGGCCCAAGAAGAGATGCTGAAAACGGGTAAGATGCACAACTACATGAGGATGTACTGGGGAAAGAAGATATTGGAATGGAGCGAGACGCCTGAGGAAGCTTATGAAACTGCTCTGTATTTGAACAACAAGTATGAGTTGGATGGAAGAGATCCGAACGGTTATGCCGGTGTGGCTTGGTGTTTCGGCAAGCACGACCAGGGGTGGAAAGAAAGAGAGGTGTACGGGAAAGTGAGGTATATGAACTCTAACGGCTTAGAGCGCAAGTTCGACATAGGGAAGTACGTGGAAAAGGTGGATTCATTGTAAGGAAAAATACTAAATATCTTTACAAACAATCTAAAAGTAAAGATGATACCATGGCTGAGAAGGCTAAGATCTCTCAGAAAGGACAGGTCACCATCCCCAAATCGATAAGGGAAATGTTGGGTTTAGAACCGGGCAAAAAGGTCTCCTTCGAGGTGATAGGAAAGGAGGCCGTGATCTACCCTGAGATCGAAGACCCATTAGAGGAATTGAAACAACTTCGAAAAGAAGTACGATTCGATGAGAAAGAGATAGAAGATATGATCGAAAGCTCGAAAAACAAATGGAGCAAGTTGAGTTGATATGATCTTCATCGATTCTTGGGTTTGGATAGAATTCTTTTCCGAGGGAGAAAAAAGCAAAAAGGCCGAAACAATCATTGAAGAACTCGAAGAAAGAGATGGTGTGATCTCCCCCACTGTTTTGATGGAAGTCAAGTACAGGATCAAGAAAAAATACGATAGAGAGCTTTCCGATAGAACGATCCACGCAATCGAAGCCTTCGATAACCTGACCGTTTTACCCGTGACTTCTAAAGTTGCAAAATACGCTGCAGATCTACGTGATAAATACTATGAAAGAAATGTGAGAGAACTGTCCTATGCCGATGCGATACATGTCGCTACTGCTATTTTGAGTGACTGCGAAAGATTATATTCCGGCGATCCCGATTTTGAAGATATAGATGAGATTCAAACCGTAGTTGTAGAGTGACCAGAAAGGATTGGGCTGTGTAGTTATCAGTGGGAGAGGTATATAAAATTGGATGAGTTCGTCTTCATAGGTCAAGTTCGGATGTTCCTTCTCCAGTTCGAAGCCCACTCTTCTATACAATCTCTGGGCTGGGTTCTCGGAGTGAGTTGAAATATACATCTTATAGTATCCTCTTTCTTCAGCCCTGTGGAAGGAGTCCCGAAGTAATGCTTACCGATGCCTTTGTTCCTGTGTTCTTTTTTACCACGAGATCGATGTTTTGAGCTATACGGTCTCCTCTGAGCAGCTTTAAGCGACATAGAAATCAATCACTAAGTGCCTTTATGAGTGTTTGTCAATTTTGCTTCTCCGCTTTTCTCATCGTATAGAGCGTCACAACCAATAATATAGTGATCAGCGATATTAGAATAATAATTGAGACCAGCCTATTGTGGTCTTCTTCGGGCTCCTCATCTTTGATTTGATCTTCAAAAAACTTCTCTCTATCTTCGTGATAGCTGTTGATCTCATCTTCACTTAAGGGTTCTGAGGCAAAATAGCCTAAGGGCTCGATGACGTGAGCACCGTACAATGTATTCCATCCGTAAATTCCATTATACTGCTGTATACCCCAAGGGTTCCCCAAAACACATCTTTGTAGTAACTCTTCTCCCCTGCTCTTTTTATATTCTTTCATCGCTTCCTCACAATCGAACTCTAATTCCTCCATCTCTGCTCGGACTTGTTGTTCTACCTTTATCTCTAGATGATGATCGTTCGTTAGATTTGCTCTTTTCAGGGACGTCCCTAGAAAAGAACCCATCCCCGGTAATGCCATAGGATCCATGTATTGATCTCTGTAAAGTTTTTCCGTCGAAAATCCGTCTCTTTGACAATTGGTAGAAAAGGCTATGGAGGTAAGAGGTGTATAGACTCTACCTTCTAAACTCCCCATGCGTTTGTCTAGTGTTTCGTCTAAGGCTAGATAATATCCAATATTACCTGCACCGACTATAGGACTGAATGCTTCCTGTTTGCCTTGAGCAGACAATCCACCGACCCTAAAGTTTTTCTCTTGGAGCTCCGTGGATATTTCCCCAACTGTCTTTTTTTCTTCATCGAGATGGTTGCTCTCTTGGACTAATGTTCCCTCGCTATCTATACTGCCGGTTAAATTGACCGGGCTCCAAAATTTCCTGCTTAGTGTTTCATTCTCTTTTGAGACGATCCAACCATTGTTTTCTCTATTGTCATAATCTAATTGAAGGTCCACCGTCCAATTTATATCGAGTTCTTTAGAAACTCTCCAGTGAGTTTCATTTTCTTTGAATGGGAAATCAAAAGTGTTGTTCAAGCTAGCCCTGACTCTCCCTTCCGAGCGTATGGATTGATTGAGGATTTTAAGTCCCTCATATCCTGGTCCGGACGTTTCTTCCGCCCATATCTCACCTGAAAAGTCAAACCAACTATTATTCGTCACTATGTTCAACTCGGAGGATACATCACCGTCTTCTAAGACCATATCCGTCTCGCCTTTAGAAAAGAATCCTCCCTCGTATTCATACACCTTTATCCCATTTTCTTCCTCTACTTTATTTATGTCATAAAAGAAGACATCGCCTCCTTCCATTTTGTTGATATTTACAGAATCCATACCTACTCTATCTTCAAAATCTTCTTCTGATAAACTAGAATAATTCATCACCCATTTATAGCCCATGTCGCTCTTTTCCGTCTTTTCAGGTGATAAATAGACTATCTCTTCTAATGACGTGGATTCCTGCCTGTAATGAATGTGAAAGTTTCTTTTATTTGGGCTATTTACTACGTAATAATGATCGTTTTCATTTATTGCGACCACTCTATAGTATAGTATATCACCTTTTCTCTGATGGTAAAAACCGGATTTCTCCTCAAGTTCATCCACATATTCAGTTTGATCTCCACTCACGTTTCCTATATATTCATATCCATGAAGGGTGTTTGCCCTGTATATATTGTACTGTCTTATCTCAGCTTCCTTTTCCTCGGGTTCCTTCCATTCCAATTCCACCTTGCCGTCTTCATATTCACCTTCTAAATTTCTAGGTTCTGATACTGATCGATCGCTCATTAGAGCTAACTTTGTCTCTTTTTCACCATAGTTCATCTCCATATCTCGCCCAAGTATCGTGATCGTGATCTCGTACTCCCCTTTCAAAGGATGCGGATCCACCAATACATCTTCGTCTAATTCTCCGAAGATGACTTTAGTCGGATTCACCATCTCCATCTCGCCGGGATCGGTCCAATCCTCTTCCTGTCTTCTCAAAGTCGAGCGCATATACTCATATACATTCTCTCGAACGTGATATGAATTTCTTACAGAGTGGATCTCGTCTATATGGTCGCTTTCATTTACCTCCTTGTCCACTAATCTGATCACCTCATCATCTGGTCTATCTATATTTATGTAGTAGTACATGTAAGAAGTACAGGTTCCATTTAAGACCATGACCAAATTTTCGGGAACGACCTCGTAGTCCATGTTGTAGGTATAATTAAAGGTGAGCAGGTATTTCTCCCCGAAAGCCTTCTGCAGAGTCTCATCATCTGGTTCGTTAAATTCTTTGTAGGGGGCTGTAGAGGTTTTCTCGGCAACATCTTCATCGGTACCCGAAACTATAGGGACAAAAGTCGAAGTGAGCAGCAACACCACCACTAACGCACTCACACAATCTTGTATATCCATGATTACAACCTCACTGTAAGATTCTATAACATATGTTTTATTTAGTTTTATTCATGCCGTACAATTATGCATGATACAATAATGTACATAGTAATTTTTGGGATAGTTCGTTAGAGCGTCGAGAAAATTTGATATATAGTCGTAACTTAGTTACTTTCAAGTGGTGACATGCCCCCTAAAGAACTAGAGATCAGGAAATTCGAAGGATCCGACTACCCGGAGATAGTGAGATTGGAGAACAAAGTCTTTCTAGAAGTAGAAACGAGTGTAGAATCGCTGAGATTCCGTGATGAAACCAGACCAGAGAAATGTAAACACCAGAGGTTCGTTGCGGAATTAGACGATGAGCTCATGGGCCACGGCTTCTATTCACAATGGGAGGGTAGCTACCAGCCTGGAAAGTTCTCCATCCATATCGAAATTCATCCCAACTATCAAGGTGAAGGTCACGGGAAGAAGTTTTACCAGTATCTGTTGAAGGAGTTGGAAAAACACGAACCTAAAAAACTCGTATGTTATACTAGAGAAGATAAAGAAAGAGCTATCAGATTCATAGAGGATAGGGGTTTTGAGGAAAGTATGAGGATGTGGACTCTGGAGTTGGATGTCGATGATTTTGAACCTGAAGAGTATTATGAGTTGAGAAAAAAATTGATGGAGAAGGGAATAGAACTTACAACATTAGCAGAGATGGGGATAGATGAAGATACAAGTAGAAAATTACACGAAGTTTATGAGGAAGCGATGCACGATGTTCCCATGAGCGATGAATATACAGGAACAGATCATGATCGTTTTATCGAGTTCTTTGAACATCCTGACTTCTTCCCCGAGGCGTATATAATAGCGGTAAAAGATGATGAAATCGTCGGTCTGAGCAGTCACTGGAAGAAAGAAGAGCAGGATGTCTTGTACACTCAACTCACAGGTGTCAGAGAGGAGTACAGAGGTAAAGGTCTCGCTACTGCGATGAAAGTGAAAGCCATCGAGATCGCATCAGAGAAAGGGATCCCAAAGATAAGGACGGATAACGAGACCGGCAACGAAGCTATGCTTCACATCAACCAGAAGTTTGGATTCAAGAAAAAGCCCGCATGGATAAGTTATGAGAAAGTGCTGAAGAGATGAGGATATGGTGTAAGACAAATCGGGATCAATACACTTTGATATCTATATCAGAAAACAGGTATCTAACATCATGGTTATTCCCCAAAGATCGAATCGAGTTCCCTTTCCGTTCTCTCCCTTGTATCTTCTACCTTTTTTCTCAGTTCACCATCCTTCCATATGCCAGCTATCTCCATAAGAGATTTTTCTTTAGCTATCTTCTTGATAACATCTGAGAAACTTTCATCTTCACCTTTCTCTTTCTTCAATAGCTCATAGGCTTCTTCATCTACCGAGAGCGTTTTCGTACTCATCAATACAAACTGTGCATCGTATAATAAAAGTCCTGCGGTCTTGGATACATGTTTGATCCAACGTTTTTAAGGTGAAAATCACTGGGAAAGTCTTTTGATCCACTCTTTCAAAAACGGGTCCACGATCTCCTCTTCGAAAATTATCCCTTTGCGCTCTAAGCTTTTTAAACTCCTCTGAACATGAGAAGCACTCTTTAGTTCGTGTTCTTCTATCGTCTCATGCGAGTAGAGATTTTTATCCTCGGCAAGGGCTTTCAGCGTTCTTCTTTGGACCGCACTTCTGATGCTTTCCCAGATCTCTTCGATATAGATATCGTTCTCGATCATCACCTGAAGGATCTCTTGAACCGAGACCTTTTCATCATCAGATCGTTTTCTGTTCCAGATCTCAAAACAGAGCTGTTTGGTCCGCATGGGATGACCTTCCGTGATATCGAATATCTCTCCCACCATCTCCTTTTCTATTTGGACACCTGTTTCCTGAAAATTCTCGACGACGTATTCTTTGAAATCCTCAATAGGTATCTTATCTAGTTTCATAACTTTCGTAGATTTGAAGAAGGGTTTATCCCCGCTCTCAAACATCTCTTTTAACATGCTGACCTGAGATCCACTAAATAGGTAGGTAACTTTGTCCTGTTCCTGGATCACCGACCTTAGGAGTCTCTGGAGATCGTCACCGTTCAAAGTGTTGATACGTTGAAATTCGTCCATCGCTATTACGATATCCATCTCTTTCTTCTCAGCTACTTTCTGAGGGTACTGGAGAGCCTTTTCTAGATCTTTTTCTTCTTCCACCATCTTCACTGAGACAGTTACTCCTCCATCTTCTGTAGGAGTGAAGGTAGGCCTCAATGATAGTACGGTCTCTTTTAAGAATGAGAAACCTTTCTCTGCTGAAGAGTATGCGTTCATGGTGATAGAGCTTATGAGATGATCCGCCAGATCAGAAACACTATTCACTCTGTTGAAATCGATATAAGCGGTGATTCTCTCTTTCTCCAAACCTTCCAACGATTCTTTTATCAAACTGGACTTACCATACCTTCTAGGTGAGTAGATCGTAATGTTCTGTCCGCTCTTTACAGTTTGGATGATCTCTTTCAGTTCCTTTTCTCTGTTCACGAAATCTTCTCCCCTGGCTAAAAGCCTGTATTCGAACGGATTGTTGGGCATATCCTTACACCTCTTTATGTTATACAATTATGTATAATACAATAGTGTATAAGTAATTTTTGGGATAGTTCGTTAGAGCGTCGCGAAAATTTGATATGCAGTCGTAACTTAGTTACTTTCAAGTGGTGACATGCCCCCTAAAGAACTAGAGATCAGGAAATTCGAAGGATCCGACTACCCGGAGATAGTGAGATTGTCAAATACCGTCTTCCCTGAAATGAAAAGAACTGAGGAATCTTTCAGGAACTATGACAAGAACAAGGCAGAAAAGTGCGAGCATCAGAGGTATATCGCCGAGATAAATGATGAGGTGATAGGATGCGGCCATTATACACAATTGGAATGGAACTACGCACCTGGGAAGTTCTTCATCTATGGATGCATCGATCCCGATCTTCAAGGAGAAGGCTACGGGTCAGAATTTTACCGATACCTGATGGATGAGTTGGAAGAGAAAGAGCCGAAAAAGCTCGGAGTTCATACGAGAGAGGACAAAGAGAGAAGTATTCGATTCCTCGAAGATAGAGGCTTCAAAGAGACCCAGAGAGAATGTGAGTTAGTTCTAGATGTAGATGATTTTGATCTTGAAGAGTTCAGTGGTTTGGAGGATAGATTGGATGAAGATCATGGTATAGAACTAAGATCTCTAGACGAGATGAGATTAGATGAAGAAGATATGAAGAAACTGCACGAGCTGTACAATGAGATATACAAAGACGTCCCTATCTCAGGGGAATATACAGGAAAAGATTATGATCGATTCGTCAAATCTCTTGAAAGTCCTAAACTCTTTCCAGAGGCCTACCTAGTAGCTGTAAAGGACGATAAGTTCATCGGTTTGAGCAGTAAATGGGAGATGGATGGAGAGAACGCCTTGTTCACTCAACTCACTGGTGTGAGAGAGAAACATAGAGGCAAAGGGATAGCGACCGCGATGAAAGTGAAAGCGATAGAGAAAGCATCAGAAGAAGGGATCCAAAAGATGAAGACTTCGACCGAAACAGGTAACGAGGCGATGCTTCATATCGCTCAGAAATTGGGGTACGAAAAAAAGCTCGCGTGGATAAGCTACGAAAAAATGTTGTAGAGATGAGAATGTTGGCGGAAAATATATATGGCCAATCAAAATTATTGTAAATATGAACGATGAAGGAAAATCGTGGCATGAGAAGGAGGAGTTCTGGAAGGATCATCCTTTCAATGAAAAAGTCATCGAAATAGCGTCTGAAGAAGTAGAGAATCTGATCGAACTCGGTGGATTGGAACAAGAGATGAAGATCTTAGATCTCTGCTGCGGTATCGGTAGACATTCAGTGGAATTTGCAAAAGATGGATTCGAAGTAACCGGGGTAGACAAAACAGAACATTATCTAGAGAAGGCTAGGAAAAGAGCGGATGAAGAAGGAGTGGATGTAGAATTCGTGGAAGATGATATGAGAGATTTTAAGAGAAAGGATGAATACGATGCGGTTCTGAATCTTTTCACTTCTTTTGGTTACTTCGAAGACGAAGAAGAGAACATGAAAGTGCTGAGGAACGTTCATGAGAGCCTGAAAGCTGATGGAATATTCATATTAGACATCATGGGAAAAGAGATAATCGCCCGGATTTTTCAAGAGAAGGACTGGTATGAGTTCGACGGCGGATTCAGATTGATGGAGAGGAGCGTTGAAAAAGATTGGACTTGGTTGAAGAACAGGCGCATCAAGATAGTTGATGGAGAGGTCAAAGAATACGAGGTCAGCCACTGGTTGTATTCCGCCAAGGAATTGAAAGACATGTTGAAAGAGGTTGGTTTTAGCAAAGTGGATATCTATGGAAGTTATGATGGAGATCCCTACGATCAGGATGCTAGTCGATCGGTAGCCTTGGCAAGGAAAGGTTAAGGAGTGTATCTTATGTCTGCTAAAGTACTGTTGGCGAGGATCATCTACTGGTTCGCCGGACTGAAGGAAGACCCGCACGAGTTATTTTCACGTATAGGAGTGGAAAAAGATGATGAGATCTTGGAGATGGGTTGTGCGATAGGTTTCCATACATTCCCTTTGGCGGATCTAGCTGAAGATGGAAAGGTATATGCTGTGGATATATCTGAGGAGTTCATAGACTACATGGAAAGGAAAAGTAAGAATGAAGGTTATGAAAACATCGTCCCCCTCTGTGAGGACGCAGAAGAGATAGGTTTAGAGAACGAAGATTTGGATAAGATAGTGTGTTTCGATACACTTCACGAGTTGGAGGATCCAGGGAATGGATTAAGAGATATGTTGGATCATCTTAGATCCAACGGGCTATTTCTATACAGAGATCCGGAGATATCTGTCGAGAAAATTCTTGAATATTCTGAAAGGAATCTAGTCTATGTAGAAGAGATAAAAAGGACCCATGTTTTCAAGAAAAAATGAATGCTAATCAGAGATATCCTGCAAAAAAGCCACTTCAGTCTATCCGTTTGACCATGAAAAGGCACGGATTATCTTCGTCCCACAGTTCCTTGAACTCTTCCAAAGGGGTGAAGCCTACTGCCCTGTAAAACCCTCTTGTTCTATCGTAGGGGGCATCGTTTTCCCGAGAGGGACCTAATGTTTTGACCGTCAGATATTTCTTTCCTCGGTCAGAAAGGTATTCTTCTACATTTTCTATCAATTTTCTACCTATATCTTCCCCGTGCAGCTCTTCCACCAACCCCATCACATAGATCTCCGAAGTGAATTCATTATGATCTTTCAGGGAAACAAATCCCACGGGTATGTCTCCCACGTTAGCGGATAAAAAATATTTGTCTCTGACTCCTTCTATAAACGCTTCTACAGCTTCTTCTATCCCAAAATATTCAGGTAATGATCTAAGAACAGTTTCACAGATCTCGCTCTTCACACTCCCTTCAGATATCTCCGTGAATTCCACAAAATGTTCGAATATATCGTCCTCTACTTTTTCGTGCATCTCTTCACACTTCCCTAACCACTTTTCTTGGAATTTTTTCTCAGTTATCACCCTTCCTTCCAGATCAGATATGTTTTGAATACCTTCTTTTTCACACCAGTCCAAACATATCAGATAGGCCAACCAATCCAGATCACCATCATCTCTATAGACCTCGATCTTCTCTCTTCCCTCTTTCATCAGCTTGAACGCTCTGTGATGACCATCAGTGAAAAACAATCGATCTCCTATCTCTCGAACGGGTAAAGGCTCGAATTCATCATCTAACTCCTCTAAACTTTCCAACCTCTCTCTGCTAAGGTACAGCTCGCTCGGTTGTATTTTTCTCAGTTGAAGTTTTTCAGTTCTACAAGCCATGAGCAGATGATGATTGTTTTCCTGATATAAATGTTCTCAGTTTTAATGCTCTTCTCAAAAAGATTTTTTTCTTTTAGCTATATCGCTCTCTAGGTGGTCAATATACTAAAAGAGAGTAAAGCGAGTCAAAAAGCCATTTCATACCATCCATTCTCTTTCGACTTCAGAACTTTCCTCAAAATCAGTATCTTCCGACACTATCGTATAGATGCCGTGGTTAACTGCAGTGCTAAGGTGTATAGCATCTCTAGGATCGAAATCTTTCTGTTTGATCAATTGATGGGCTTTCCAGATGATTTCGCTGTTCACTTCAAAAAATCTCAGATTCGGCATGGTCAAGATTGTCTCGGTAGCTTCCAAGGCGTCTTCTTGAGATGATGCATTATCTATTTTCCAGAAGACTTCGTCGTAGGTAAGATAGGACGTTCCTGCCTTTTTTTCACCATCTTCTATCTCCTTCAAAAGGGAACGGCACCAATCCCCTTTTTCATCGTCGTCCATTGCTGCGTAGATCAATATGTTGGAATCCAGATATTTCATCCCAATCTTTCCTCCATCCTTCTCTCGTAATCCTTGTCTGAATCGACTTCTACTTCACTGGTTCGCTGTGCGATCTTCTTCAATTTTTCGACAGAACCTTTCTCCGCCCGCTTGATTACCAATCTATCTCCGTCTGACTCAAATATAACCTTATCTCCTGGCTTTATATTGAAGTTTTTTCTGAAGACCGCAGGGATCACCACTTGGCCTTTAGAACCGACATTCATACCCAACTCTATCATCATGTAATACTTAAGTATAACAACTATTTATACTTTTTCATAATCGACGATATTTATTAGTTTTCAAACCTGTTCTCCTAATATTTTTATAAATTATTCTATCGGTAGTTCTCCACTTTCGGCTAACTTCCTCGCTTCTTCTTTTTTGATCCCCATCCCTTTAGCTACCATCTCCTTTTCCCATCTCGGGGTCAGTAGATGGAGGAACCGATCGTCTGCATATCCCATATTATCGATTCGTTATTGTTAAATCAAACATTTATTTCTTATCAAAAAACATATATATGTGCTTAACACGCATAGAATCATAGTGGTTTGAAGACTGAGACCTAAAATATTTCTTCAAAAATAAATACTGTTCTCCCTAAAGATAAAATAAAGCTCTACTCATCTACGATGACATGAAAGTTAGTGAGGTCGACCTAGAACATCCAGAGGCATTATATTCTATTTTAGGGTGTAGAAAAAATCGAGATTACAATTTTCCTGAGCATTGTTGAGATAAGAGAAAGAAAATTTGTCCGAAAAGTCCTCATTCCTTTCGATATTCATGAACAGATAATTATGAG
>PUNG01000133.1 GCA_003551675.1 Thermoplasmata archaeon | reverse complement strand
CGAAGAGGTAGACGAAGAGATTGACGAAGAAGAGGTAGACGAAGAGGTAGAGGAAGAAGTGTTTGGAGATACAGAAACAGAAGAGAGCGAACTAAAAGAAGGAGATCTGACAGAATGTCCACTCTGTGGCCGTGAAGTGGAGCCGGGCTCAAAAAAATGTTATGCCTGTGGAGAGGACTTAACGAACAAATAAAGAACCTTCAAACCCTTTACAACTATTTTTTTCTTTTTTCTGATACCCGATCATATCGGTGTTAGTAATCTTTTTATAACTAAACTCAGCTAACAGAATCGGTGTGGTTATGGATCCCCGTATAAAAAATAACAACCGTCGTTTTATGGATGAGGAACGTCTTCCGGAAAAGATATACATCTGGGACGAAACCATGAGAGGTGGAGAACAAAGTCCCGGTGTGATCTTCGATGAAAAGGATAAAGTTGAATTAGCTAAGTTGATGGACGAGATGGGAGTCGCGGTGATCGATGCAGGTTTCCCGATGATGTCCGAAGGAGAAAGAGAGGCTATAAAGGCACTCGTAGAACTTGATCTAGATGCAGAGGTGGGAGCTACCGTTAGGTGTGAGAAAGAAGATATCGATACAGCTCTAGAACTAGGTGTTGACGATCTTTATATGTTTTCGACCACTAGTAAATTCCATCTGCACTACAAGCATGGGATGACCGAAGAGGAGTGTAGAGAAAAGGTGATAGAGGCGGTAGATTACGCAAAGGATAGAGGTGTAAAATTCGATTTTATCAGTGAAGATACTACACGATCTGACATCGACTTCGTAAAAGATCTTTTTAATGAGATCAGAGATAGAGGAGCTAGACGGCTGATCATCTGTGATACTGCAAGTTCTATAACTCCTGAAGCCATGTACTCCTTCACTGCTGAATTGATAGACCAGATAGGGGGTAAGTGGGGAGTACACTGTCATAACGATTTTGGTTTGGCAGTAGCGAACACTGTTTCAGCCGTCCAAGCAGGGGTCGAATATCCTACCTTGACGGTCAATTCCTTGGGGGATAGTTCTGGAAATCCCGCAATGGAAGAAGTGATAATGATAGCCGAAAAGCTGATGGGCATAGATACTGGGATAGACACTACTTATCTATATGAACTTTGCAAGATGGTTGAGAGAAAATCAGGACTATATCTTTCTCCGCAGAAGCCTATCTGCGGTTTCAATTCTTACCGGCATGAGAGCGACGTTCACGTATCAGGCGTCTTAGCTCACACGGGCTCTTATGAACCTATAGATCCTGAGGAAGTAGGTCGCCAACGTGAGTTCGTTTTAGGAAAGCATTCAGGCCCTGCATTGGTCAAAAACTTACTTGAATCTAAGGACATCTCGCTTTCTGACGAAGAGATAGAAAAAGTTCTAAAACGTATAGAAGAGGAGAAAACTTTTGATAGACAATGGAAAATAGACGAATTTCTTGATACAGTTGAGGATTACAATCAAGAGATGTTAGGGTTTCCAGAAGATAGATTCTGGAACATAGTTGATGAAGAGAGGGAAAAGTGATGAGAACTATCCCTGAGAAGATACTTGGGGGCGAAGTGGATGATTACGTCACCAAAAGTGTCGATAGAGTGATGCTTCATGATGGGAACACACCTCTTATTTTTGAGGATATGGAAGGCGAGGATATCTGGAATCCTGAAAAGGTCACCAGTGTTGTAGATCATTTTTGTCCCCCCAGTACGACTGAAAGGGCGGGCTTCGTGAAAAGATTGAGGGAGTTCGTTGAAGAAAAGGGGATAGTAGATCATGTGGAATTCCAAGGAATTTGCCACCAGATCATGTGCGAAGGCAGAGCACTTCCCGGTGAAGTGGTGGCTGGTATAGATAGTCATTCTACCATGTATGGTGCAGTCGGCGCTTTTGGTATAGGTTTTGGTGCTAGCGATACAGTCGAGATACTCAAAAAAGGGGAAACATGGTTAAAGGTCCCTGAGACAGTAAAAGTTGAGATCACAAAGGAAAGTACCGGCACCGACCTTGCGTTAAAGATGTTAAAAAAAATCAGATATGACGGAAACTACAAGTTCTTGGAGTTTGTGGATAGGGTGGGGTTGAACATGGATGCGAGGATGACCATATCAAATATGGCTGCAGAAACCGGAGCTAAAGCGGCCGTGTTTCCTCCCGATGAGGTCACCAGGGAATATTTGAGTGAGTTCGGGATCTCTGGTGATATACCTTTTCCAGGATCTTCTAAAACCTGCGATAATATCCGCATATCTGCAGAGGAACCTCTCATAGCTTTACCGCACAAACCCTACAATGTTGAGAAAGTTTCATCGGTCGAAGGCAAGAGTATAGATCAAGTGTTCATCGGTTCATGTGCTAGCGGCAGGATGACGGATCTTAGAAAGGCCGCAAACGTTCTCAAGGGTAAAAGGATCCATCCCGACGTAAGGCTACTGGTCTCTCCAGCTTCCAAAAGGATCATGATGAAGGCCCTTGATGAAGGTATAATCGAGGAATTGGTCAGGGCCGGTGCTGTGATATTGAATACCAGCTGTGGACCCTGTCCTGGTATAGATAAGGGATTGATGGCGGAGGGCGAAAGATGTTTGACGACTCAGAACCGCAATTATGCAGGAAGGATGGGGAAAGGAAAGATATTCATAGCCAACAGCGAAGTATGTGCACTTTCAGCCGTTCAGGGCGTGATCAGTCTTCCGGAGGGTGATCTATGAAGCGTAGGGCCAGAGTCTTCGGACACGATATCACGTTAGATGAGATCCATCCTGGTTCGTATTTTTCTCTTGATGAAGACATATTGATACAGGGATTGATGGAAGGTGTCGAACCTGGTTTTCATGAAACGGTCGAAAAAGAAGATATCATAGTTGCAGGAAGATACTTCGGTATGGGTTCAGGAAGAGAGAGCGGCGCATGGGCTATGAAGTTGGCCGGAATAGACATGGTCGTTGCGGAGAGTTTCTCAAGATATATGTTCAGAAATTGTGTAAACAATGGCATATGGCCCATAGAATTTGAAGGTATATTAGAACACGTAAGTGAAGGAGACATGCTCGAAATTCATCCCAAAAAGGGAAAGATGATCTTAGAAGATGGTACTGAACTAACTTTCAAAAAGTTTCCTAATTGGATTATAGAGTTGATAGAAGAAAACAAAGTAAAGGAGGACAAATAGATGTCAGATAAACTATATGATAGCGACATAATCGTGATCGGAGCCGGACCTGCAGGCCTTTCCGCCGCGGTCAGAGCTAGAAGAGTCCGCACTTATAATCTACTGCCTTCGAGCGTGATGGTGATCTCTAATCATGCTCCAGGAGGTCTAGCAGATTGGACCAAAGTAAGGATGACCGGCGACGGATGGAGTTATGAGAAGGGAAAAGTTATTGAAAAATTGATGGCAGATATCGAAGATTATTCGATCCCCGTTAAGGAGGAAAAGGTTCTCAAAGTGGAGGATGAAAAAGAAACATTCAGGATCATCACCGACGAAGGAGAGTACAGGTCTTTAGCGGTTATAATAGCCACTGGGATGAAGATGACTTGGAATGAACGAGAGCACTTCGGTGATAAATTGTTCGGTACCCTTAAAGGATATCGATTCATGGAGAACTATTTCAAAGAGATGTGCGATAAGGAGGAGGGTAAGACCATAATATTCGTAGGCACTGAAGAGACTGAACGAACGGTGGAATTTTTTAAAAGCATAAACAACGGTCGCATGAAAGTAAAAAAAGTGTTTGACAACGGTAAAAACATCCATGGTTATGAAGGATATAAAGATGAAGGTATCAAGGTACTTACGGAAAAAGGTGAAGTGGTGGGGGACCACGTATTGGTAGATTTTGAATCGTATCAACTCTCTTCCTATACTGCCGACCTGGTGGACTGCGAGAAGGACGAAGAAGGCTTCATAAAAACTGATGGAAGATGTAGAGTACAGGACGGTTTATTCGCTGCTGGAGACATAACGGGTCCACCCTTTTCTTTAGCTAAAGCCGTTGGAGAAGGAACAACAGTGGGACTAGAAAGCCACAGATACGTTTACAGAAAAAAGTTTGATAAGGAGGCGCCCGTTTTTGCGTTTTATCCTATCCATCAAGAGGGAAAGGCCACCTACTTCGAGATACCGGAGCTCGTCGATGAATACCGTCCAAAGTTGTTGGCCTCCTATGAAGTCGATGAAGAGTTTATATTGTTCAGGGAGTGCAGTATAAGGGCAAAGGAATCCAATCTACGCTTACTGAAACTTTGTGATGGAGAACATACTCTCGGTGACATAAGAGGGAAACTCGGAGATGTGGATGAGGTCATAAAGAAGTTGATACACGGGAAAGATCTCACGTTGGAGGTATGACTCATCTTAAAACTATTGTTGAATCCAAGATTGAGGAAACTACCCTGGCGTTTCAGATTGTTCATGCTCAAATATGCCATGAGTTCTCACAACCCCGATGCCTCTCAGGGGTTAGATGGAAAAAAAGTATTTTCTATACATCTACCTCCCTTCCCATCGGAGGCTTTCGACACGTTCCTCGAGGCACAGGTGAAAGCTTCTAGAGGAGAACCCGTTCCAGAGATAATTAATATCTCACTAACCACAGAGTGTGAGAACAGTTGTTGGCACTGCGTCACAAGTGAGGAAAAGGGGGAGTTGGATAAGGATACGTTACTCTCAACCATCGGGAGATTGAAAGATCTAGGAGCCTTTCAATTTCATTTTACTGGTGGGGATCCTTTAGTCAGAGACGATCTTGAAGAGTTTATAAAAGCTGCATCTGGATCATCCATTTCTCTTATCTCAACTCCTGGTTTTATAAGCAAAGAACGAGCGAACTCGTTGAAAGAAGCAGGTTGCCAGGGCGTTTTTGTAGCACTTGAACATTTTGATGAAACGAAAAATGACGAGATAATGGGTTCTAAAGGCGCATATAAAAGGAGTTTGAAAACAATAAAGAACGTAAAAAATACGGGTATGTTAACATCTACCTGGATAGTTGTCACATCGGATAGAATATCTGGATTGGACAGGTACCTTAAGTTCGCTAAAAGAGTGGGAGTTTCAGACGTCGCTATTTTTGAACCTATCATCGCAGAAGAAAGTATGTTGTTAGAAGATCATGAAAGAGAATATCTCATGGAACTACAGAAAGAAAAGAATCCGGATTATCCTAGGATCATCTCAGGCCCTTTCATGGATAGCTCTAGATTCATGGGATGTACCGCCGGTTACAACCGGATGCACATAAGTGCTCAGGGGGATGTTTATCCCTGTGATATGTTGAGAGAAAGTTGGGGTAACATATACAAAAAAGATATCGAAGATATCTGGGATAAAATGAACAGAAATTACTCAGAACCTATCTGCGGCTGTTTAGCCTTAGATAAGACCGAAGAGAAGCTACCCGACTACTATAAAAATTTGATAAAATATCCTAAGAACAAATCCTAGAGATATTGGGGTCGGTATCAATAAGGTTTATAACCTCATAATCTTTTAATGATTCAACAAAAAGGAGGAAAAAATATGCCGCTAGACTCAGATAGATGCCACTTTTGTGGCAACTGGACTAAAGAGTATAAGAAGGTAGGCGACAAGAGCTTTTGTAAAGATTGTGTGAATGATCTCATGGAGCTTATACGTGAAAATATAAAAGACTAGGATGTTAAAACACCCCGCCTAACTCAGATCTATATCTATCCCATAAACCTCTTCAGGATTCTCTTTGTGTATTTTCCATATGTCATCTTCTTCAAGTATTCCTTCCTCGTAAAAAAGTCTAGTTTTTTTTGGGACATTTTTTATACCTAGTACAGCCCCAGGTCTTTTAGGGTCGTCTAGATAGTCGGTTTCCAGCAGGAACCTATTTCCTTTCGAAGCGGCTTCTTTTATGTTTTTACCGTTGGCAAGGATCGAAGGGAACAGGCCATGATTTTCCTTTTCAGTTACCAAAGGAGGTGAATAATGTTTGACCACCTTACTTCTTTTCAAACCGATGTCGTCAGCTATCTTACCGATTTCTTCACAAACGTTAGGAGTCGTTGTTTCGGTGTGTAGCACCACGGAACAGTCGAGAGCGGCAGAGCGTTTTATACCATATTTCATCACGCGGTTCGAAGCTTCTAGGATCTCTTTAGATACATTGAAATGAGGACGACCGATCTCTCCAAGGGCTATGGCTTTTCCCTGCTCTATATATTCCGAAGCCAAATCCATGCCGTTCATCAAAATTTTTTCCGCCTTTTCCAACCCTGCTTTTTCTTCTAATTGAACGAGGTCCACGGGATAAGGTCCCAACGTGACGAAAATCTTTACAGAAGTCTTTTTCATACATAGTTCTGCCAGATCTATCGTTCTTTTGTATATGGGTTCATAACCTTTTTTATCCCATTCTCGAAGATCATGGTAAGGAAGGTGAGAAAGTATCAAATGCGTTCCACCCGCTCTCTCGAATCTCTTTACCGCCTCAACATTGTCCCCTTGTTTTTGAAGATGGATGTGATTATCTAACACGGGAAATTCTTTGTCGTTCGATCTCATATGTTTTTTGTTAGATGCATACTCTTTAAATTCTTTTACGGTAAGGCTCCTTCGAAAAACGAAAGCTTAAAAATGTAGGACCTTTTTCGGAGAACACATTGATGGAAATTGCAGTCATCGGAGCTGGGCCCGCCGGCCTGAGAGTTGCAGAACGGACGGCGTCTGCAGGTTATGAAACCGTAGTCTTAGAAAAAAAGTCGGTCATAGGAAAACCTGTTCAGTGCGCTGGAATAGTCAGCCCTAGAGTTATCTCTCTTACCGAGACTAACAGCGTGGTCACGAAGCCAAAAAAAGCGATCATCCATTCTCCTTCGGGAAATGAATTGGTGATCAAAGCAAAAAATGATCAAGCCATCATAATCGATAGGGCTCAGTTCGACAGGGAATTAGCGGACAAAGCGATAAGGGCCGGTGCTGAGATAAAACTTGCTTCGCCCGTTAAAAAAATAAAAAAATCCAGTGGTTGTGGGAAAAAGATCTACTTCTCCCATAATGGGCAAAAAAAGACTATATCTCCTGATGTTATAGTGGGAGCCGATGGACCCGGTTCTATCGTAAGGAGGTCAGAAAAACTTCCATCTCCAGACAAGATCATGCCTGCGGTACAGGCTCTAGTACCAGATGAAGGGAAGGACGTCCATATACATCTGGGAAAAAATGTTGCGCCTGGATTCTTTCTTTGGGATATTCCTTCTAGAACTGGTAGATTGATCGGGTTGGCTAGCAGCGACGGTAATACCTTTCAGTATCTACAGAATTTTTTGAGATCAAAAGGCTTGGAAAAAAAAGTTATAGCGTATCTCTCTGGTACTATCCCCTTAGGAGATATGGTGGAAAGTGTAAAAGACGATCTGATGTTGGTCGGTGATTCTGCCTGTCATGTAAAACCTATGTCAGGCGGTGGCATTTATTTCGGACTCAAAGCTGCTGATATGTGTTCTGATGTTTTGATAAATGCTATAGAAGAAAACGACACCTCCAAAGAGAGACTGAAAGAGTATCATGAGCACTGGCATAACGATATAGGAAAGAATATCATGAGAGGTATGAGAGCAAGAACCATCTTCGAAAACCTATCCGACGAGGATTTAGACAAGATGATACAGATGTTTCAAAAAGAGAGGACTAGAAAGGTTATAGAAGAGATGGGTGACATAGATAATCCTTCACGACTTATCAAACCTCTTCTTAAAGCTTCGCCCGACCTTCTTAAATTCACTGGACCAGTGATCAAAAGTTTTTTCTAACCACGGAAACTTGTCGTACTTCTCTTGGAAGTAAAACATAACTGCTAATACCCCAAAGAATACGGAAAACACTCCTAGAACGTATCGAGGCCAACGTGGCAAAGAACTTTTCACCGAAAAAGAGCTATCAGGAAGGATCCCGCTGACACCTAACTGTTCAAGGTCTAGTCCACCGGTATCCTGGTAAGTCTCGTTGTCCGATGCCCCGGCTTCAACCAGCTCTTCTTCCGAGAAGTACCCCATGGATCTCATCACGTGATTTTCTCCCTCATAACCGAACTCCAACCAGAATCTGAGCAGGTAAACACCTTCTTCAGTATCCTCTCGAGAGCTGAGCTCGAGTTCTATGTATTCTTTTTCATGACTTTCTAGCGTAGGAAATTCGACCGATTGTTCAACATCTATGTTGGCAGAGAACACAGGCGTTTTTTCGATCACTGATATATTTTTTTCCACTCCTAGATAAACGTACTTGTAGATGCTGACGTTCAGTCTAACATCTTCCATGCTCTCGTTGTAGGGATTGTACAGGTTGAAAGTGATCTCACAGGACTCACCTGGACTTATTTTTGGGGTATCCAGTTCATCGATGATGCTGTTTACTCTGCTGGGATGAGATATATAAGATCCTTCGGCACCTACACATATCTGGAAAATACCGAGATAAAGTATTACTATCACCAGAAGGACAAAGATCCTGTCAGAGTTGAACTTGTTTTCCATCATCCCGTAATTACTCGTTCTGAGTATAAAATACTTATGTGATTGAAATACTCCTCCGCCTGAATCTTTAGGATTGCATCCTACGATCCTCACTGACATTGCGGATCTTTAGGATTGCATCCTACGAGTCCTGAGGTTCTCCAACCGAGGGAATCAGGGGGAGTTATTCCCCGCATCCTCGGGTAAAGCCCTGCGGATAAGGAGGTACTCTAGCTGATTTTTCTGTAGCTAAGAGATAGTTGATGTTTCATCAAGAATCATATTTTTGACTATATTTTTTATAAAGTATTAATCATGTTCAATAACAATACATATATAGCCACAGGATACTATACTATATTTAGAAAACCTCTTGGTGAGAATTATGAAAATAGAAAAAATGCTTGCTATGCTATTGAACGCGATGCTAGTTCTTGGAAGTATGGCTTTTATTGCAGGCGGTTTCCCTCCTTCGGAAATATACGACAATGGATCGGGATCTTCTTCTATGAGTGGTAGTGGTACTCCTGGTGACCCTTACCTGATAGAAGACGTTTACCAGCTGCAGAACATGAGTTCAGACTTGAGTGCCCACTATGCATTGGCGAACCATATCAATGCCAGTGAGACCAGTGAGTGGAACTGGAACGAGACCGAGGGAGTTTACCGAGGTTTTGAGCCTATAGGTGACGGGGAAAGCCAATTTGAAGGCAATTTCGATGGTAGGGGTTATACCATTACATATTTGTACATAAATCGCCCAGATACCAACGGTGTTGGACTTTTCAGTCATATGGATGAGGGGGGATCCATTTCTGATGTATCTCTGGTAGATATAGATGTAACAGGTAACAGTTATGTAGGCGGGCTCGTGGGAAGGAGTGGAGAGTTTCATACTCCCGGCGGGACGGTTTCAAACAGTTCTACGTCCGGAGTGTTGACCGGTCTTGGTTTTCGTGTTGGAGGGCTGATGGGATGGAACTCTTTCACCACGGTATCCAACTCCTACGCTGATGTCTTGGTGACTGCGGATAATAATGGCGGAGGATTGATGGGGCAGAACGAAGAGGGCATAGTATCGAATTGCTTCTCCACCGGTAACGTGATCGGTGAAGGAAATTCCATGGCGGGCCTGGTCGGCCGGAACAGGGGTGTTATCGAGTATTCCTATGCCACCGGTAAAGTCAACGGAAGCAGTTATGTAGGCGGGCTGGTAGGATACAATGCAGGGGGATCCATTTCTTATTCTTATGCCACTGGGAGTATCGATTCGACGGTAGGTGAATCATCTCAAGCCATCGGTGGTCTAGCTGGTATCAATTCGGGCTATGTTAACTACTCCTACGCCACAGGAGATGTTACGGGCCCCTTCCGACGTGTAGGCGGACTTGTGGGGCAGAACACAGGTACAGTCACCGATTCCTATGCAACTGGAAACGTGACCGGAGGTGGAACAGGTGAAACATGGGAAGGCGGGCTAGTTGGAGATAATGGTGATGGGGATGTGATCGACAGTTTCTATGACCAAGAAACCACCGGCCATTCAGACACTGGCAAAGGTGAGCCGAAGACAACTGTGGAGATGATGACTGAGACTACGTTCACGGATGCGGGTTGGGATCTCGCAGATACTTGGTGGATGATAGACGGTGAAACGAGGCCGTTCTTGCGGTCCGAATGGTCCACAGAGATACGCAACAGCCACCAGCTTCAACTCATGGCCATGGATCTGAGTGCGGATTATGAACTGGTAAGAGATGTAGATCTGTCAGGTATAACAAACCCCTCGCAGATGTGGGGTACGGCTATGAACTCAGGCCAGGGTTTTGTGCCTTTGGGAACGAGTGGCGACCCGTTTATAGGGAATTTTGACGGAAATGATCATAGGATACACTCTTTGCATGTCGATCGTCCGGAGACTACACGTATCGGTCTTTTCGGTGATATTGGAGACACGGGCTCCGTTTTCAATGTGGGTCTAACAGAACTCTATGTGAGAGGAAACTCGACCACCGGCGGACTTGCCGGACTCAACAGTGGTTTAGTGAACAACACGGATACTACCGGGTTCGTTAATGGTACGGATGAATACATCGGTGGCCTTATAGGAGACAATGAAGGGACCATATCTGTTTCTTACAGCACGGTACACGTGGACGGAAAAGCTCGTTCAGGAGGGCTCGTCGGGATCAACCACGGGACGATATTGGAGTCATTTTCAGCAGGGAATGTAAAGGGTACTGATTACGATGCTGGAGGTTTCGTAGGTCAAAACACAGGTACCATCGATAACTCCTACAGCTTAGCTAACGTTACAGGAGAGACCCAAGTAGGCGGACTCGTAGGACTAAATCTTAACGGCGATATTTACGACTCATATTCCGCTGGATATGTGAGTGGAACCGGTGGTTTGGTGGGTGGGCTTGTTGGATGGAGCAGTGGTACGGTTACCAACAGCTTCTGGGATAATCAAACATCCGGCCAGACAAACAGTGACGGAGGTATCGGCAGGGACACAGATGAGATGATGAAACAAAGCACTTTCACCGACGCGGGATGGGATTTCGAAGATATATGGTGGATGTTGGATGGTATGACATATCCGCTGTTATATTGGCAGGAAAGACCAACCGGTAAAGGAACCCCCGAAGACCCGTACCTGATATACGATGTTTACGACTTGCAGGACATGAGGGATGATGTTACCGCACATTACATGATCGTTGATGATATAAACGCAAGCGAGACTGAAACGTGGAACGACGGTGCCGGTTTCATCCCCATCGGAACCAACGAAGAGCGTTTTAACGGCAGTCTGGACGGACAAGGTCACGAGATAACCGGACTTTACATAGATCGCGCTGCAGAGTATAACGGTCTGTTCGGGGTGACGGATGAAGCTGAAATCGAGGATGTAGGACTTTTAGATGTAGAAATACGGGGCGATGAATATACCGGAGGCCTTGTGGGATATGCTTGGT
>PUNG01000142.1 GCA_003551675.1 Thermoplasmata archaeon | reverse complement strand
GAACAACCACCACAGGAACAACCACCACAGGAACAACCACCACAGGAACAACCACCACAGGAACAACCACCACAGGAACAACCACCACAGGAACAACCACCACAGGAACAACCACCGCAGCAACAACCACCGCAGCAACAACCACCGCAGCAACAACCACCGCAGCAACAACCACAACAGCAACAACCACCGACCCAAGAGGAATGATCGAACTGTTGCTTTCTCACTGATCGAGTGAGAAGAGGATGTTCATCCTCAAAACCTTTTTTTTCTATTTTTGATGACTAAGAGAATAGGTATAAGGATTCCGTTGTCTTTAAATAACCGTACTGAGATTGCCGCCCGGCGATAAGATGAAAGGATATTGGAAAAAGATGCTTGAAATCGATCTAACCACAGGTGATATCGAAGAGAAAGAGTTATCGGAAAAGATTTTACGTAAGTACTTGGGGGGAGCTGGACTAACTACCAAGATAATTTACGATGAACTTGATCCGAAGGTGGATCCGCTGGACCCTGAAAATGTTCTTGTCTTGGCACCCGGGCTTCTTTTGGGTCTCAAGATCCCTACGGCTTCCAAAACCGCTTTTGGATTCAAAGCGCCTCAAACAGGGGGTTATGGGAAGACCATAGTGGGTGCAAAAGCAGGCGCCCAGTTAAAGAAAGCGGGATACGATGCTCTAGTGGTGAAAGGAAAAGCGGACCAGCCTAGCATGATAGTCATAGAGGATGATGAAGTAAAAATAGAAGAGGCTGAGGAATTATGGGGACTAGATACTAGAGAGACCGATGAGAGGATCAAAGAAAAATATGAAGGATTCGCCACCGCGGTCATCGGTCCAGCAGGAGAAAAACTTTCTAAGATAGCCATGATCGAGTGCGAAGACCGTCAAGCGGGAAAAGGCGGCGGTGGAGCCGTCATGGGCTCTAAAGAACTGAAGGCAATCGCCATCAAAGGTACTAAAAAGATACCCGTTGCGGACGAAAAGAAATTGAAAGAATTGAACAGCAAGTGGAGAAAGATAACCACTGGCAAGGGTGAAACCGCCGACGAAAGTTTCTCCCCCGAAGATCAGATCGAATATGGAACGGGAGAAGCTTTAGCGGCGAAAAACAAAGTTTTAGGCTGCTTTCCTACAAAAAATTGGCAGGCGGGTTACTTTAAAAGAGCTTATGATAGATTGGAAGATGAGGATGATTATTTACAGTTGAATCCGCGGTACTGGACCGCAGTTTATAGAGACGGAAGAAGGCCCTGTCCATACTGTACTAAACCCTGCAGTCAGTATTTTGTAGCGGAAGATACGCCCTACGGAGACATCGCCGTTGACGGACCGGAATATGAAACTCAATATTCCTTAGGAGGAGCATGTGAAATCGACGATATCGAGGCGGTAGCCAAGGGAAACGAGATCTGCGATAAACTAGGCTTGGATACCATATCGGCAGGGGTCGCCATAGCGTGGGCAATGGAAGCTTATGAAAAGGGATTGATCGAAAGTTATCTTGACCTTGAGTTCGGTAACGCCAAGGCCATGTTAGAGAGCCTAAGAAAGATGGCGCACAAAGAGGGCGAGTTGGGTGAACTTCTAGGAGACGGTGTTCAAGAAGCCGCCAAGAAAGTAGGTCAAGGTTCTGAAAAGTTCGCTATACATGTCAAAGGCATGCCGCCGGCAGGTTTCGAAGTGAGAGGTGTTAGAGGCATGGCTTTGGCCTTTGCCGTCGCCCCTAGGGGTGCCGACCATCTGACCTCTTGTCTTTATGCTCTAGAGATGGCAAACGAGTATTGGGATTTCAAAGATTACGACCGCCAAGAATTAGAGGGCAAAGCCTTTGCTTTGAAGGCCATGGAAGATCTGATGATGCTTTATGATATGACAGGGGTCTGTAAATTTTCACGTGGACTCATGGTGGACAAGGGTTTACTCGAGTTGGTCAATGCAGTAACAGGTTTAGATATGGGTATTGATGAATTCCTTACTGTTGGTGAAAGAGCCTATAACGTATCGAAGGCTTTCAATCTTAAAAACGGTTTCACCAGAGAAGACGATAGATTGCCTGATAGATTTTTCAAGGACAAGATCTTGTATGGGCCTACCAAAGGAGAAACACTTTCTCGGAGAAAATTTGAGAAAGAGTTGGATAGGTATTACGATATAAGAGGTTGGGACGAAGAGGGCATACCCATGAAAACTACGTTGACTAAATTGGGACTGCAGGATATGGCTGATGAGATAGGATCCATGAAAGAGAAAAATTCCACATGAAATCCGACATAAGGGTTAAGAACACCCTTACTTTTTGCAGGAGCGGGAAAACCGTGTATCTATCTTTCGAAGCAGTATATATCTAAGTTTATCTTAGAAGGCGTGTTTCCCTATATAAAACTATAAATAGTGTCATCAAAACGTCAGACGAAAGTCTTTTATTCTAAGGCAAATCTCAGACCAGTGATTGTCTGACGAAAGCTTTTAGTATTGTTTCGATTATTGCTCAAATCCTCAAAGCGAACCCGGTTAGACCGGAAATAGGCTTTAGAAAGGAATTGAATTTCGGTCTATATCTCCACATGAAATGAAGGGGTGTTCGGAAAAGAGGTTAAACGAAGAAGTGATAAGATATGATAGGCCAGGACAATATATTCAAATCACATATGGACACTAGCTCCGTCTTCAAAGGAGACAGAGATATACTGAGACCATCTTACATCCCGGAGCAGCTGCCTCACAGGGAGGAACAGATACAAGACCTTGCTTCGATAATGGTGACCGCTCTTAGAGGAAATAGACCTTCTAACGTGCTGATCTTTGGCAAAACGGGCACGGGTAAAACCGCCGTAGTCCGCTTTTTGGAGAGGGAAGTGAACAGACTCAAAAGAGAAAACTCAGAGAGTGAATTGGACGATGAATTTGGTGATTACGATGTTGATAGAGTGGAATATGTATATGTGAATTGTGAGGTCGTAGATACTCATTATGGGGTTATGAAAAACATAGGTAACAAATTCGTAGATGAATGGAGTGACCAGATACCTTTCACAGGTTGGCCCATGGAGAAAGTATATGACTCCCTTCGAGAAAAGATCGACGAAGAGCCTAGGGTCGTGGTTATAATTTTGGACGAATTGGATAAGTTGGTTACCAAAAACGGAGATAGCGTTCTGTACCATCTTTCAAAGATAAACTCCGAACTGAAAAATAGTAAAGTGAGTTTGATCGGCATCTCCAACAACTTAAAATTCACGGAATTTTTGGATCCCAGGGTGAAAAGCAGACTGGGAGAAGAAAAGATGATATTTCCACCTTACGATGCGGAACAATTGAAAGACATATTAGCGGACAGAGCGGGTCAAGCCTTTGAATCCGAGATATTGGGTAACGATGTGATCTCGCTTTGTTCTGCTTTAGCCGCGCAGGAACACGGCGATGCAAGAAGAGCGCTGGACCTGCTCAGGGTCTCGGCTGAGATAGCGGAACGTGAAAAAGATGAAAACGTGACAACTGACCATGTTTACAGGGCAAAAAACAAGATCGAACAGGATTGTGTTAGAGAAGCAGTTAACACCTTACCTACGCATTCAAAGCTGGTCCTCTACTCCATACTGCTCATAGGAGATAACGGAGGTAGTAAATTGACTACAGGTGAGGTTTTTTCCGCGTACAGCGAACTGAGCAAAAGATCCGGTATGGATCCCTTGACACAGAGAAGGATCACCGATTTGATCTCGGAGTTAGACATGCTTGGCTTGATAAACGCAAGGGTAAAATCCTTTGGAAGGAGAGGAAGAACCAAGGAGATACAAGCTTCAGTCCCAAAGCGAGATATAATCGATCTGATAGAGAGCGACGAAAGTATAGAGTCGGTGAAGCATCTTAATATACACGGAGGAAAACAGACTACGCTGATCTGAGATAAGGCTTTTGGCCCATAAATTCATTTACCACTTTTTGAATCCCAAACAAGAAATATGTTCGAAAATGCGGCACTATTTGAACTCGGACTGATGATCTCCGCCTTGGCTATCGGAGCAGCCATAGCCTCTCGTTTAAAGGAGTCCGATATACCGTTATTTATCTTATTGGGTATATTATTAGGGCCATATGGCATAGGAAGGATATGGGATTTTCACATAGGAAATGCTGATGCGGCGGAGCAGTTCATAGAGATCGGTGCCGAATTAGGGATCATCTTTTTGTTGTTCTTTATGGGTTTGAGTTTCAGTTTGAAAAAACTCCGTCGACACAAAGGAACCATAGCCGTTGTAGGTACCATGGACCTTTTGAACTTCGCACCGGGTATGTTGGTGGGATACTTTTTTTTCCAGGATATCATGGTTGCGTTTTTGATGGGAGGTGTAGTATACATATCATCCAGTGCCGTTATAAGCAAATCATTGATGGATCTTGGATGGGAATCAACACCGGAAGCGGATCAGATGTTGGAGAGGCTCGTTTTTGAGGACATAGTTATCGTGATATATCTTTCAGTTATTTCGACGGTTCTTTTAGGCGAAGGGACTGATCTGGTAAGCATCGGGACCAATGTAGGTTTGGCCATGGTCTTTATGATCTTGTTCATACTGGTCACTTATTTGAAGCCTGAAATTTTTGATAGCATACTTAACACCGATTCCAACGAGGGATTCGTGCTCCGAGCCGTGGGTTTCATCAGTGTTGTCGCAGGGATAGCTCTAGTTTTGGGCTTGAGTGAAGCCATAGCGGCCTTCTTCGTTGGTATCGCTTTCGGTGGAACAAAACATTTAGCGAAACTTCAGAAATTTCTTTACTCGTTCCGTTACTTATTTGGAGGGATATTTTTCTTTTGGATAGGTATGAGGACAGACCCTTTCCTGTTCAGGGGTGTAGCAACCATCCTCTTGATAACGATAATAGCGTCGGGTCTTTACAAGTTTTTCACGGCTTATTATGGAGCGAAGTTCTTCAAGTTGGATCAATTAGGGTCTGCAAAAGTAGGAGTAGGCATGATAACAAGAGGCGAATTTTCCCTGATCATCGCGGCGCTTTCTGCAGAAGCCGTGGGCCGCTATGCGATACCGGAGATAACAGAAACCATACCTGCTTTTGCTGTATCCTACGTGTTGGTGATGAGTATATTAGGAACGCTGCTGATGCAGCACATGGATAAAATATCCTCGATACTAAAGTTAAAAGGAAAATGATGTCACAGGACTTTCCGTATCCTTTCTAAAGCCCAATCTATCTCGTCTTTAGTGATCACCAGAGGAGGAGCGAATCGGAGTACGGTCTCTTTAGTATCTTTTACCAATATACCTTCCTCTTTCAGTTTTTCCGCATAAGGTCTAGCTTTTTCTTCGAGTTCAACGCCGATGAAAAGTCCTCTTCCTCTGACTTCTTTGATTAGTGAGTTATCTATATCTTTTAGTCCCTTTCTGAAGTATCTGCCCATCTCCAAGGAATTTTTCACAAACTCTTCTTCCTGTATAACTTCGATAGCCTTTGTAGCTGCAGCGGCTCCAAGGGGGTTACCTCCAAAAGTGGAGCCGTGTGATCCAGGATTGAACACTTTCATCACTTCGTGGTCCGCAGCTATTGCTGAAACGGGATAAACACCCGCGCTCAGCGCTTTGCCCAATATGTAAATGTCCGGTTCTACCTCTTCCCAGTCACAGGCGAACATCTTACCGGTTCTACCTAAACCCGTTTGTATCTCATCGGCTATAAACAACACGTTCTCTTTTTTGCACAGTTCCCGTGCTTCTTTTAGGTAACCTGAAGGAGGGAGTACTATTCCGCCCTCGCCCTGCATGGGTTCTATTAAAAATGCCACGGTGTTGGGCCCGATTTCCTCGTGAAGTGCCTCTGTATCGCCGAACGGAATCACTTTGAAGCCTGGTGTGAACGGCCCGTATCCCTCTTTGTATTCAGGTCTTGTACTGAACGATATAACTGTTATCGAACGTCCGTGAAAATTGTTGGAACATACTATGATCTCACCTTTATCTTCTTCTACACCCTTTTCAAAATATCCCCATCTTCTAGCGGCTTTTACAGCTGTTTCCACGGCTTCCGTACCGGAGTTCATGGGAAGTACTTTCTCTTTTCCTGTTATCTCAGATACTTTTTCATAGAATCGACCGAGCCGGTCGTTCATGAATGCACGAGAGGTCAGAGTGACTTTTTCCGCCTGTTCCTTCAGCGTTTTGATAACTTTGGGATGACAGTGACCGTGACTCACCGCAGAATAGGCACTCAGCATGTCCATGTATCGGTTTCCTTCAACATCCTCGACCCAGACGCCTTCAGCATCTGATATTATAACGGGTAAAGGATCGTAATTTTTCGCTCCGAATCGACGGGTCAACTCCATTATCTCTTCACTTTCAGCATTCACTACCTTTTGGGTGCCTTCATCCACTTCATTTTCTGAGACCATATTATCAGCGGTTATCCTGAAAGTCTAGTTGTATTAAAATCTTTGTCAGGAGGGTTCGTATCTTATCAATTCGGCACTTTCATCTTCAGGCATATCAAAGATTAGCCAAAAGCTCTCGGATTCTCCTGGTTCGATGGTATATGGTATCTCTTCGCCTTGTGGATCGTGATACTCTTCGCCATCCACGGTTTCGAGTATAAAATAATCCGATTCAGGTTCTAGGTCTAGGTTTTCCGCTTTATTTTCTAATTCCACGTGGATCCCGTAAAATACGTAGCCCTCTTCCGGAGTATTTCCTTCGAAGTCTTCTTCAAGTCTTTCCTCACCCAGCACGTTCAAACCCGTTTCAGGTTCTTCCCCACTCATACATCCGGTCAGAGCCAGGCTTAGACCCATCAGCAAGATCAAAGACAGTGCCATCGCAGATTTCTTTTTTGTGCTCATATTCACACCTAAGTCTGTTCATCCTCTTCGCTCTAATAATCCAAGAGAGCCATATAAAAAATTTTCCCGGCAGAGAAATTATATATCTAATATCCTTAAGAAGGACTAAATCAGTGATCATCATGGGACCCGAAGAGATCGAAAAAAAGACAGAAGAAGAGTCGGAAGACAGTGAGGTTCTCCAAGACGTGAACAGCGTGAATATAAAGATATTTGGAGTAGGAAGATTTGGGAGCAACCTCATAGATCATCTGATGCAGGAAAAAGAAAAGCTATCTAACAAAGAACTCATAGCGTTGGATACGGACGAAGAACATCTCAACGAAGTGGCTGCAAAGAAGAAGGTGCTCCTAGGCCCGGGACACGGTGCCATAGGAGACCCTGGCATGGGAGAAAAGCGAGCTGTGAATTCCAAAGACAAGATCGTAGAGCACATAGAGGGTTCCGACCTTATCTTCTTGATCGGAGGTATGGGCGGAGGTACGGGGACCGGTGCTTTACCGGTGATAGCAGATATAGCCAAAGGCGAAGGCGCTTGTGTCTTTGGAGTTGTAGCGCTTCCGTTGATATCCGAAGGGAAGAAAAGGATGGAAAATGCGAAGAATGGGCTCTTGAAGATGGAAAAAAGCTGTCATGCCATGAACGTGATACCCAACGATAGGTCGCTAAACTTTAGATCACGATCATCTCAAGACCCTGTTTTTAAGATGACCGAAGACATACTCATCGATTCGATAGAAGAAGTGATCGATATAATAATCAAACCAGGACTCGTTAACATAGATTACAACGATCTGAGGACCATAATGGAGGACGGCGAACTCCTTATGGTGGGCAAAGGCGAATCCCAGGACCTAAATAACAGGATAGAAGAGGCGATAGAGCAGGCTTTCAACTCATCTCTTCTGGATGAGATCGATATAAGTGGATCGAAGGGCGCACTGGTCAGAGTTACTGGTGGAGAAAGCATGACCGTCAGTGAGGCTGAAAAGGCGGCTCAGATGGTGAACGAAAGGATGGGCGAAGACGCTAGGATAATCTTGGGCTATGATGTAGAGGAAGATCTCGAAGAGATGGTGAAGGTGTATTTGGTCATAACTAACGTACATCAGGATGTCGAAGAGTTCTTTTCTTGGTACGTGAAAAAAAAGATCGACGAGCTGAGAAAAGAGCTCAAAACGTGGAGATATTTTTTAGATTAGCCACCCGATGAAGCAAAAAAACTATATAAACATGTGAAGTTGCTTTATACGGAGATACTCACATGAAAAAGATAAGTTCCATCGTTATCTCATTTTTGATAATCTTTTCATTAGGAACAGGTTTTTGTTTAATATCTTATGGTAGTTCAGGAGCTGAAGAGGATCTTGATGAAGTCGGATGGTCCATGGACGTTCCAACGTGGAAGAGAGGGTCTACATGGGAATACGATCAAAGAGTATGGGCTAACGGGACCGACGAAGACGGCGACCCTGTAGAGTTGTTCTTCGATGAATCATTGAGTCACACGGTATCATCCATAGAGTACGTTGATATAGAAGGAGTGATGACACCGGTTTACAACATCACGGTGGAAGGAGTGGTAGAAGGCGGAGGCATCGATGCAGGAGGGACACAGCTCGACATCGACGGCGGGAGCTTTGAAGGTTACACACTACATAGACTGGACGATCTAAGTACTGTTGTTGGATTTCAAGATAAGGAGTTCTATAGTGGTGTCTTTGATGGAGAGATCAGGAACAAAAATACTGAGAAGCCCCCTGTAGAAGCCTACGATTTTCCACTGACGCCCGAAAGGGACTTTTGGGCTAACAACACAATACACTCCCAGGGAGAGACTTTTATAGACCCACGAGGAGGGCAGGATCCCATACATGAAACGGTAGATGAAAAATACGACATGGCTCGACACGTGACGGTATCTGAAAACACATTTTCCTTCGATGTAGGCGGAGAGACCTTCGAAGCTTACAGGGTCATGGAGGATAAACTGGAAACGCTCGAGTCAGGTGAGCCCGCCGATGATCACGGACATATGATATCGTACTATAATGGCGAAGTACAGAACTATATTGAGCAGCATGCGGTCCGTGAGGAACGCGCGGATTGGATCAGAAAATTAGAAGCATATGATGTACCTGAAAATCACAACTCTCTATCCGTTGAACCCTCCGAAGCAGTTGTTGGAGAGACGGTAGAGATCCACGGTAGTTTTCCCGACTATGCTAGTCGTGATTTTGATGTGATGATACCCATGGCCGGCTTCAGTGAACCTGTCGAGACCGATGGAGCTGGAGATTTTATGCTGGAGGCGGAGGTCCCCTATGTGGAAGATAATACGCCTTCGCCAGGGGTACTAGGAAGTGTGGGTATCGTGGCCATGGAAGCATCGGAAGATACGTATCAAGTAGCTACGCTGATCGTTTTGGAAGATGATAACGGCGACGACCCCGAAGGACCGAAGAGTCCGATCGATCCTCTGCCTGAAGATGGCGCTACGGGTTTGGGTACCGATGTAGAGTTGAGCGTTTTTGCTGAACACCATGAAGGGGAGTCTATGGACGTTTCCTTTTACGACGCTTCAGACAGTTTGATCGGAAGCGAGGAAGATGTAGGAAGTGGGCAGAGAGCCTCCATAACTTGGTCTGACCTGGAAGAAGATAAAACTTATGAGTGGTATGCTGTGGCAGATGATGGTGAATATACCGCGGAGTCTTCTCGTTGGTCGTTCACCACTTTATCGAAAGGAGATCCATACTTTTCCATGGAGATCATAGGTTACGAAGAAGAAGTAGAACCGGGAGAGGAGTTGTTGGTCGATTACAAGGTGACCAATATAGGTGAGATGGAAGATGAACAGCCCATAGAGTTCAAGGTCGATGGTACGGTAAAAGATAGTGTTGAAGTGACTCTCGGGCCAGAGGAGATATATGAAGATGAATTTTTATGGAATGCCGGAGAAGAGGGCACCTACTCTATCTCAGTAGCCAGCCAAGACGATGAAGATGAAGTGACTGTATCGGTAGTGAAGAAGATAGTGCACTATGAATTGACCATAAATGCGGAGGAAGGAGGTACTACGGACCCAGAACCAGGTACTTATTCTTACGAGGAAGGCGAAGAGGTCACCATAGAAGCTGTTCCTGAAGAAGATTGGCTTTTCGTAGGATGGTCAGGAGATATTGAAAGAGAAGAGACAGAGATAACTATTTTCATGGACGAGGATAAAGAGGTAAATGCACACTTTGAGGAGGATATAGACTACTACGAACTCTTGGTCTTTTTTGAGGGCCAAGGCGAAGTAAATATAGATCCTGATGAAGAAGAGTATGCAGAGGGTTCGGAAGTGGATCTTACTGCGGTACCGGAAGAAGGTTGGCTTTTCGTGGGATGGGTTGGCGACTATGAAAGTACGGAGGAAGAGATAACCATAACTATGGATGAGGATAAGGAAGTAACTGTCCGTTTCGCCCGTGAACCCTTCTTTGAAGTAGAGATCATAACACCTCAAGACGGTGATGAATTTGAAGAAGGTGAGGAGGTGGTACTGATGTATCGAGTTAGAAATACTGGTGGCATCTCCGATGAGCAGGACATAGAATTGTATATAAGAGGCGAGGCGGTGGGGATCAAGACGATATACCTTGAAGCTAGAGAGAGTCACATAGGTGAGTTCGTATGGGAGGCCGATGAAGACGGCGAGATAGGATTCGAGATCCGAAGTTCGGATGACGGTGAGACAGATTCTATTTCTTTGACCATATCCGCCGTTGAGGAACCCCCCGACGGGCCGGATGGACCCGGGGAGAACGACAACGGTGACGAGGAATTAAATCCCCAGTGGTTGATCTTGGCCGCATTGATAATAATAGGAGTGATCTTGGCGGTCTTAGTGGTGACGAGAGGAAAAAAGAAAGAGAAGAAGGACATACCCTCTGAATTTCCTCCACCGCCTCCTGATGGATCTTCCAAGAGGGACATACCCTCTGAATTTCCTCCGCCACCTCCTGGTGGATCTTCTAAGAAGGACATACCCTCTGAATTTCCTCCACCACCTCCAGATTAGACTCAAAAGCAAGGCTTCTTAGAATACTTCCTATGTATATCTCTCACTAACTTCTCCAGCTCCACTACTTCGACTGGCACTTCTTCTCCATTCTCCGTGTAAAACAAGACTGGCTCAACCTCTTTATCAAGAAATGCGTCCTTGACCGCGTGGTAGTAAATGCTGACTTGCCTGAAATATTCCTCCTCGTTGGACCGGTCCCTGTCCGTTTTGTGGTCCACTATCTTGATCGTGTTCCCATCTATGACCAGTAGATCGATGACGCCTTTGAAGAGTAACTTTCTGGTACCGGTCTCTACAGGAAGAAGGCAGACCTCTTCTGTGACGAGTTCACCAGATACCCCATCGATGTACCTCTTCAGGTTCTCTTCATCTCTGTTCCTGGGTTCGATATCATTCCCTGCAACGTACATCTCAGCGAATTTGTGTACTTTCTTACCGTATTCCGGGCCCAATCCTTCTTTTTCCTCATCATGTGATACGTCCACGACAGAATGAGCCGAGTATTTCACCGGCGCTTTCTTTGCGGATGGTTCGACCACCAGTTCCTCCCTGTTCTCGCTCACGGG
>PUNG01000102.1 GCA_003551675.1 Thermoplasmata archaeon | reverse complement strand
GCCAACTCATAATTATCTGTTCATGAATATCGAAAGGAATGAGGACTTTTCGGACAAATTTTCTTTCTCTTATCTCAACAATGCTCAGGAAAATTGTAATCTCGATTTTTTCTACACCCTATTAGTTATTAAAACTTTTGCGCCACTCTAAAAGAAAAATTATCCCCCAGTAAATCTAGGTTTTTTCTGAAAAGACCCGAGCACACATCTTCCAATAAAATATCATGTTTTCTAACTCTTCCTCTCTCCTACTCTGTTCACATTTAACTAGGTGATCAAGGAGTTTTATTTTTTCATCACTAGATATTTCATCAAAAAGAGAGCTCTCTGTTTCGACAATTTTATCTTCGATCTCTTTAACCAACTTTTCCGCTAAACTGTCTCTTATCCTATTTATGAGACCTGCCGCTTTTTCTAGGTCTTCAGCCTTTTCTACCTCTTCAAGTATATTCTTTTCATCATCCACATTTAATCCAGTATCTTCTACTCCAGCCAATTTTATTTTGAGAGAATAAATATGCTTATCCAGTTCCGATTCTTTATCTTTCATGGAGTCAAGGAATTCATATATCTCGTCAAAAAGTTCCAGCGCATCTACATGATGGCCAACAGCCAGGTGGCTCTTTATTTCTTCGCCGAAAATCGATACCCATCTTTCGTTAACTTTTCCACCTCCCATCTCCTTCACTTCTTCTCGTAAATGTTCCGCTTCTGAGATCAACTCTCTTTCTAACTCTTCTAAAAGCTTCTCATCCCCTTCAGATAATAACTCGAGAATGCCTTCATATTCTTTATTTTTTATTTTCACCACAACTTTTTTGAGGTGTTCTTTGTCTGCTTTCACATCTAAATTGCTTTTTCCAACAAGGATATGTAGTTCTTTTGTGTCTCTAATTTTTTCCTTTAAGAGTTTGGTAGGATCTTCAAAATCCGTCAATTTTTTCTTTTCAAAATCTTCTTCCTCTAGTTCGTTTCTTAGATCTAATAAAAGTCTTTTACTCAAACCATAGACACCTAATTTGGTCGATCTTAAACATCTGCTCAACTTTTCCTCATAAATATCTGCATCAAATAAAGCCTTCCCGTCCAACTCCTCTATCTTTTTCTCGACTTCTTTCGACAATCTTGATATCTCTTTAAGATCATGACCAGCCTCGAAGGCCTTTTCTATCCTATCTGATGCCTGTTCATGATCCTCATCTTTTTTAGCTTGATTTGCTTCACGGATCAAGTTCTTTAGCTTTGCCAATCCTAATCCACTTTTCCGAAGGTCAGCAAGGATCTCTTTCGACTTATCAAATTTTTCTTCTGCATCCATCTCTTCCTGTTCTTCTTCCCCAGGTACTTCCTGTTCTTCTTCCTCAGGTACTTCCTCCGTTACTTCCGGTTCCTCTTCCTCAGGTACTTCCTCCGTTACTTCCGGTTCCTCTTCCTCAGGTACTTCCTCCGTTACTTTCGGTTCCTCTTCCTCAGGTACTTCCTCCGTTACTTCCTCTTCCTCCTCTTCCTCCTCTTGACGTGTTACCTTCAACTGAGTTTCCTTGATTATTTTATCGATCTCCCATTCCAAAGCATATAATATATTGTTCAAAGTCCTCCTAACTTCTTCGTAATCGCCTTTTTTACTCAATTCGATAGTCTCCTTGAGATCTTCTTTAATTTTTTCAACAAGTTCTTGTTGAATCTCTTCACTGACCCCTAAATCTTCATCGCCCTCGACGATCCTCTTCAATCTTCCTTTGACCTCCTCAAAAAGTTCGTTAGATTCAGAGATAACTGGTCCTTTCTCTATGACTTCTTCAACATTTTCCAAAGCCTCTTTCTCTTTTGAGAGTTCTCTCATCTTGATAGCTGATCTTAAATTTTTTTTCAGACTGCCCAGATCCAGGGGTTTTTTTCTATTTTCTCTCAATACACTTTTAGCTTCATCTATCTTTTCAGGTAGTGCTTTTTCTGCTCCAACCTTATCTTCTTTGATGTCTTCCATCTCATGTATAATATCCTGTGTCTTCTGTACTAATTCGCTATAATCTTCTTCACCCACGGAATCCTCGATGTCATCAAGAGCCTCTTTGTATTTTTTATATTCATCTCTCTCCTTGAGTTTTTCTAGTATATCCTTTGCTTCTTGTATCACCTGTTCAAAAATTTTAGCTTTTTCACACTCGATCACAACCCATTCCGCTTTCTTTTTCGCTTCTTCGAACTCTTCGTCCAGTCTTGCATCAGTCGCTTGATCTAATTTCAATCTCAGGTTGGCATAGTCTAAATCATACTCACCAACGAGCTGTTCGATAGAAGAACGAGCCTTGGAAATCATCTCTTTAGCTTCCTTCAACTCATCGCTTTCCTTTAGGATCCTTTCTCTTATCTCTTTTTTCTCGGAAGGGACTTCCGGGACGTCCATAAGGCTCATGGGTGACTCATGAGCATTAAATGCTACCTTGTAAGCTTTGGCCGCTTCTTCAGTTTTTCCGATCGATAAACAAACAGAGGCCTTTGCATTCCATATGTGCTCATAAAGGGGATCCAATTCTATTACTCTATCGTAAGCCTCTAAGGCTTTTTGCTTTGCACCCATCCTTTCGAGTATAGATCCGCAAATAAACCAAGGCCCAGGATCACTTTCATCATCCAGCTTCTTCCTCTCCGAGTCGGCTAAGGTTTCTTTGGGATTTTCCAATATTCCTTTATCAGGCAATACCACTCCACCCTCGATCTTTAGAACCGTATTGCATTCCTGACATTCGTCCTCATCAACACTTAAAAAGTTTGAGCAATTTGGGCATTCGAATTCTTTTATAAGCTCTTTTCCCTCTTCACCTTCTCCCTGGATATCTTTGTAGATCCTCTCCGCCCTTTTTTCCCCTATATGATCTATAGATTTTAATTCGTCTAATTTTAATTTCTTCAATTCTGGTACAGATTCAACTCCTTCTGATATCAAGACTCGAGCCGTCAGCTCACCGATAGACGGAAAACGCATAAATTCTTTTATCTTTTCTTCTTCCATCTCTGCACCTCTTTGACGCAAATATGATAGGCACAACAATATAGTCAAGGACACGACCTTTCTTTGCTTTTTTAGTGTCCTTGACTAGCAGTGGAGGACAAAACCGAATTACAAAGAGGTTTTGTCTTCCACTATAAAGTGATGTACAAAGTGTTAATTTTATCGGTTAGTGGAGATGTCGATAAAACTTCTCCAATTTATAACCTTTGGTTATTTAGGAGTAGTTCATTTCCTAAATAACTTAATCCCAAAATCTTTTTGTCCTCGCATAACGGACCTCCGCCTCTAAAAGATCTTTTAAGAACTCATATTCATCTCTATGTCTTTTCGAAAGGATCCTGCCTGCATTCTGATGTCCGACTCCTCTAGCGGCAAAAGCCATCATTGCTCTTTTCTTGTAAACCCTAGCTAATTCCGCAAGTTTGTAATATTTTTTTAATTCCTTTCTTTCTTTCCGGTTCAACTTACCCTTATCTTTATCTATCAGTTTTTCATCTTGATAGGGATGGAGAGGTGCGACCATGGACGAACTGCACTCGGGACATCTCGGTTTGTCCACATCTTTAACTCTTTTTCTCCGTCTATTGCCACATCGAATACATTTCATTATCATCTTTTCAGACTCTAAACGCTCTTTGAGTGAATCGAGTACCGCTTTGCTCACCCTACCCGGGCTCAAAAATTCTTTGTGTTTTTCCAAACCGGCCTTACCCATAGGAGATATGCTTCCTTCATGACGAACTACCTCTATACTTCCATTTTGGATATCTTCCAAAATTTTTTTCGTGCCTTTGATGTCCATACTGTCTCTGAAAGTTTTATCGACGGCTTCTTCGTATAGAACCGTACCTTTAAAGGTCTCGACGATCCTATCCATATTGATCTTACGCCAGTCCGCGTCTTTATCTATGGCTCCAAATTTTTTGCCAACGTGTAAAAACTTCCACTTAAAAAAATTTGACCTCTCTAAAACCTTTTCTAATAGTTCCGACAGAGTTTGAGGTTCGGTCTCATGAAGGATCTGTTCCAACATTTCAGCAGATACTTTCCTAGGTAGACTCATCATTATCCTATATGGATCGGTCTGGAGCGGGATACTTTCTCCGAGGCGAGCAGAGAGCAAAGAGGCCATGAGATGACCCAATGTCTCATTTATCTGTGTCCCAAAACATGCGTTCACCACAGCTGTATCTTTCTCTATTTCTATAACCACTTTTTCTGCAGTTGCTATCTCACGGTCTTTCTGCTGTTTCCTGTACTCGGAAAATGTTTTTTTAGCATCCTCGCTTACAGGATAGTTATGGAATCGACCGCACCACCCTTTCTCTCTCAACTCTCCAACTTCCACAGCCACTTCGAACGGAACTGGTATTTCTTCACCGGTCCAATCAGGTATCCTTCCTATATTGCCCACTCTTTCTACAAGTACTTCCTCTTCTTCTAGCTCTACGATACGCCAAGCTTTACCCTGAAGCGTTATCACTTCGCCCTCTTCCACATTACTAGCAACGAAACTTTCATCAAGACTACCGATAACGCTCCGATTGATCATATCTCTCATCAGATAAGTCCTTTCATCAGGTATCATAGATATATTATTGTAAAAGTAGTTCAGTGAAGCTCTCTTTTTACCAACCACCTTCACCCCCTCATGTTCATCCATCCAGACCATACCGATCTCTGCAAGTTGATCCAGCAGATGGTTGTAAACTTCCTTTTTGAGATTTTTGAAGGGATAAGTTTTTTTGGCCATCTTAAAAAATTCCTCAATTTCTACCTTCTTTTCCGCATGCACCGTACTTATCAACTGATTCGCCAATACGCTCAAAGGTTCTTTAGGAATTTGAGTTGACTCTAGATCTCTTTTCTTCCCTTTTTCTGCGATGACCACCGCCTCGGCCAAGTCATCATCAGTGGTAGCTATGATCCTGCCCTTTGAGATCTCACCGATCCCATGGCCTGATCGTCCGATCCGCTGGATAAAACGTGTTACTTGCCTCGGCGATTGATACTGCAAAACAAGATCTGTACGACCTACGTCTATACCGAGTTCCATGGATGAGGTGCATATCAGTCCCTTTAAGGACCCCTCTTTGAACCTATCCTCCATATCTATCCTTGCTTCTTTGGACAGAGAACCATGATGGACTCCGATGGGAAAATCACCGTTAGTATGAAGCTCCTCTCTCCAGAGAGTATAAGAAGAGGAAATAGTTTCCGCCGAATCTCTGGTATTGACGAAAAACAGAGTTGATTCATGTGATTCGATAAGGTCTTTACAAAGTCTAAGAGCAGCGGTTCTCTCCAAATCACAGCGGATGGCTTCTGATATTTTCTTATCCCTCTTTTTATCCACTATAGGTTTTTCTACCAACACATCTAATTCCCTTTTTCCACTGGTCTCCACGATGACACCATCTCTACCTTCACCCACTAGAAAATTTTTGACTTTCTCTGGACTTCCAACTGTGGCGGATAATCCGATCCTTTGAAAATCTCTGCCAGATAACCTGACCAACCTTTCCAGAGCCAAAGCCAGTTGGCTACCTCTTTCGTCTTCGGCAAGTTCATTCAATTCATCTACCACCACGTGTTTAACATTTTTCAACCCCTTTCGTAATTTGCTCCCAGTGAACATTATCTGAAGTGTTTCAGGAGTGGTGATCAATACTTCAGGAGGATTTTCTGCCTGTTTCCTCCTTTCATTTCTAGTGGTATCACCATGTCTAACTCCTACTTCAAAATCCAACCGGTCAGAGAACTCCTTCACCCGCCTGATCATGTCTCGGTTTAGAGCTTTTAAAGGTGTTATATAGAGAAGAGAAAATCCTTTAGTATTTTTTTCCAAAATTTTATCAAGTATGGGTAAAAGAGCCGCTTCCGTTTTGCCTATACCTGTGGGGGCTATGACAAGGGTGTTTTTTCCTTCTAGAATAGGGGGAATTGAATCTTCCTGAGGTCTTGTTTCGTCCTCTATCCCCAATTCCATCATAACAGTGGATAGTTCTTCCGATAAAAGTTCAAATGCGCCCAATTTGATACTCACCTGGTGACCGTCATTAAATTATGATTTAGATTCAGTCGCACTAGGGTAATCTCCAGCAGGGATAGGTAAACTTTTGATCTCTAATAGAGAAGTCAACTTATCGAGAAGTTTATCCTTATCTTCACCCACCAGTGCATGATCTAATACTTCTCCAAGGTTCTCTACGGGTATTATCTCTATTTTATCCTCATACTTCTTCTCCATAACGATGTCTTTCATGTTATTTTTCGGGATCAAAACCTTTTCCATACCAACTTCGGCAGCTGCTTCGATCTTGGACGTGATGCCACCAACAGGTAACACCTGACCCCTAACACTAAGAGAACCAGTCATGGCAACGTTCTGGTCTATGGGTATGTTTTCCAAAGCTGAGATCACCGCCGTGGCTACGGAAATAGATGCTGAATCACCTTCTACGCCCTCTTGAGTCCCGATGAATTGGATATGGACATCATACTTAGATACGTCTTCACCTGTGTACTTTTTGACCAGTGCGGAAACATTCTGGACCGCTTCTTTGGCTATCTCACCTAGTTTACCTGTAGCTATAACCTTTCCACCCCCTGAAGAATGTGCGGGAGTGACTTCAGCAGCTATCGGAAGAATGATACCAGAATATTCAGACATACCTTCCTGGTCTCCACCCATAGCCGCAAGACCGTTAACAACTCCTTCCACTGCACCTTCGGTCTGGTACATGCTGTACTCTTTTCTTTTTTTGATATATTTGTCTGCAATCTGCTGCTCCAAAGATCTAGCGGTGGTCTTTGCATCAAGTACGTCGTCACTCTGAGTCAGTTTATGACCTCTTTCAACGGCTAGATCTCCTGCTACTCTGACTAGACCACCTAATTCTCTGAGTCGAAGTGTCAATTCGCCTCTTTTGTTTGCTCTCCTTTGGGCTTCTCTTATCATCTCGGTTATCGCATCTTTTGTAAAATGAGGGATCTTCTTTTCGTCCTTTTCGATCTCTTGGGCTACGAACCGGATTAGTTTTCGTCTGTTTTTGTCATTGTCTTCCATGGTGTCGTTAACGTAAACCTCGTAACCATAACCTCTTATCCTAGATCTCAAAGCAGGATGCATACCTCCCATCTGCCTTCCCTTTTCATCTCTCATCCCATAAACGGAGTCGAGGTTTCCCGCTGCAACAAGTATAAAGTTACTCGGAACTGGCTCAGTTTGAACCATGGCCCCGCTACTTCTTTCACTTCTTCCAGTGATCTGAAACTGTCTTTCCTGCATCGCTGTCAGCAGGTTGTGTTGAGAGTCCATTCCAAGCATATGTATTTCATCTATGAAGAGTACACCGTTGTGTGCTTCGTGTATCGCACCTACTTCTACTCTCTGATGAGAAGGTGTTTCTAGTCCTCCACTTTGAAATGGATCGTGTTTTACATCGCCCAAGAGAGCACCCGCTTGAGCACCTGTTGCATCCACGAAGGGAGGTTCATCTCCCGAGTCATGTGTTTTCAATGATTTGGGTGTGCGACTTTCAACATCATCTCCAAAGCCCCTGGGGTTTGCACGCAGCGCTATCAGCAGCATCGCAGCGGCTAAAATCCCAAAAAACATGATCATAAATTCACGCGTCCAGATAGATATCATTATCGCAGCGCCGACGATCAACGCTAGTATTATCAGCATACCTTTAGTCTTCTGCTGCTGTCTTTTTTGAGCCTCTCTTTTGTGAGCTTCGACTATCTGCTTTCCTTTACCCATGGGTACTGTCCTTACTTTAGGATTGTTCTCATCCTCTTCGTTTGGAAAGCAGAGGACATCCTCCATATCCTTTTTTGGAAGAAAATCGATCATGGATTTAGCTATCATGGACTTACCGGTGCCCGGGGATCCTATCAACATGACGTGTCTGTGCTGCTTAGCAGCTTTTTTAGCTACGCTCACTGCTTCATCTTGACCTATCACCTGGTCGGCGAGTAAGTCGGGGACTTCAACATCTTTTGTAGTTTTTATATCAAGATCTTCGATCCATTCTTCCACAGGAGGAGCTTCTGAAGAGTCCATACTCTCGTTAGAATTATGCGACTTTTTTGACTTTTCGTCTTTTTCGTTATTGGAAGATACCATCGATTACACCGACAATGTCGTTATAGTAACTTTTCATCTCTTTAGCCCATAATTAAAGTTTTGGTACGATTTAGCTTTGAAATGTGGTCGATCATTCCGAACTACTCACAAAAGAATTATCTTTGATGAAGAACCTCCAGGGCCATCTTTTTGCTTCTCCTGCGTAATCGATGTTGATGCGTTCTGAAGATACAATTTTCATATGGTCTTCGTCCTTCGGATAAGTTACAAAAATTTCATCTTCACAAAGGTCCTTTCCTGACATACTTGTATCTATGTCCATGGCCATGCAAAGCTTACCAGGACCGTTTGTCAATTCCACCAGCCCATCTACACTCTCATCCGTTATACCTCTTCTATCTCTCATCAAGTCTTGGCCCGCTATAGGCTCTAAAGCTCTCACGAATACCGACTTCGGTTCACCTTCCTTTTCAGTAACGATGTTGAAGCAATTGTACATCCCATAGATCAAATACACGTAGACGTGACCTCCGACTTTGAATTGTACCTCTGTTCTCTCCGTTTTTTTACCTCCAAAGGCATGTGATGCAGGGTCGTCCTTTCCTAAATAGGCCTCTGTCTCTACTATTTTACCCACCGTCATCCCTTGGGCATTTTCGTGAACGAGATATTTGCCTAGTAAGCCTCTGGCAATCTCTAATGTATCTTGGAGATAAAACTTTCGAGGAAGTTTGCAGCCGTATGGTTTTTCCATACTAGAGCACATCAACTTGAACTACATATCGACCTCTAATTATAGTTGTGCATGTGACATTGAAAAGTTGACCAGAAAAATTATAGTTGACCAAACAATTATAGATATGACCTTCGAGATCTATAACTTCCGGTGTAGAGTATGAAAGATACCTACAAGAAAAAACGTAAAAATATGGTGGAACAGCTCGTTACAAGAGGCTACATAGAGAGCAAACGGGTAGAAGTAGCTATGAAAAAAGTGCCTAGACATATGTTCGTTCCGCCTCATATAAAAGATAGCGCCTACGTGGACATGCCTCAACCCATAGGTAGATCACAGACCATATCCGCACCACACATGGTGGCTATGATGGTAGAAAAACTCGATATCGAAGACGGACAGAAAGTATTAGAGATAGGAGGAGGTCGAGGTTACCATGCCGCGGTCATAGCTGAATTGGTAAAAGAAAAAGGAAAAGTATATTCTGTCGAATATATAGAAAGTTTGGCTAGATCTGCTCAGAAAAATTTGAAAAGATGTGGTTACGATAACGTCAGGATCATTCATGGCGACGGGTCATCAGGTTACCGGGAAAAAAGTCCCTATCATAGGATATCCGTGGCTTGTGGTGCACCGAACATACCAGATCCGATGATAGAACAATTGAGTCGTCGGGGTAAAATATTGATCCCAGTAGGAAATAAATTCTTCCAAGAACTGATAAGAGGAACTAAAGTAGATGAAAACAAAATAAAAAAAGAAAATTTAGGAGGGGTGCGTTTCGTCCCCTTGAAAG
This sequence comes from Thermoplasmata archaeon, assembly GCA_003551675.1. Taxonomy (GTDB): domain Archaea; phylum Thermoplasmatota; class Thermoplasmata; order Halarchaeoplasmatales; family Halarchaeoplasmataceae; genus Natronoplasma; species Natronoplasma halalkaliphilum. Next base: position 28,095 of record PUNG01000102.1, on the reverse strand, counting down.
GCAGGTATGGTTTTTGAGATCTGAACCTTTTTACACGATCGGGTCTAACCGTATGTACGGCGATCCTTTCTCCTCGTCAGTCACTATGGCGTACAGGCCAGTCTTTGGTTTTATACCGTATAAGCAGGGCGTCTTATTTATGCTGAGGATGACAAAATAGTTGTCAGCCATGTTTTTGATCTCTTGAGACAGATTCAAGCCAGGCTTTACGATACCCAAACCGAGGTTATCGGAGTTCTTAGTATTAGCTACACCGCTCAATAATTGTTTGACTGCTATCTCACCGCCCTGCATATATTCTAACGTATCTAGACCGGCATAATCCAAGATGCCTTGCTCTTGATCTCCTTTCAGCTTCTTGATTGTTTGGTTGTAGATCTCTCTGTACTCGCTTTGACTCTTTCCTGCAAGAGCTATCTTATAGGGTTCGTCGGACCTCGAAGAAAAGTGATCGACGATCCGGAACTTCTCGTTGAAGTATTCATCGGGAACAAAACGGGTCAGATCGTCTCTTAGATTCTCGGGGTGAGTACCACCAGAAAGGACTGTAAGGACTCCTCTTTTCTGTGCGATGAAATTCAAAAATATCGGCCTTATCACCGAGAAAAATTCTTCGTTGCTCACGTTGTCTTCGACCTCAAAGATATTGTAACTCCCTACGTCGAATCCTCCGCCTAATAGTGCATCTAAATCTTCTGTACCTGTGCTGTACTTACCCTCTGCAGACTCTGTCGGTTTCCATTGTTGTTCTCCAACTATGTCTAATTCATAAGGCTCGAAGCATTTGAACCGACCGCCTTCCAATGACATCAGATAGGAAGGCTGCCTGATCTTTATAGCTCTAAGTTTTCGAAGATGGATAGTTCGGACATTTCTACCTTCATGTTGGTATCTCTCTAAATGAACTACGCCGTCCCCTAGGTACTCTAAATCAGGGTCTTCTTCTTTTTCTAATATCATTATCAGATTCGTATTAGAATTCTCAACTAGATCCTTCTGGAGGGTCATAACAAAGGTCTCCATATCTAGACCATACTTGTGTGTGATACCTTCGATACTGTCGATCACCAAAGTTGAGCGTTCTGGAAGTACGTTGTCTATCCTATCGTATACTCTATTCAGGCCAGGGATACTTTTATCTAACTGGGTCAAGCGGGTCCTATCAACCTTTTCCGGAGGACCTTCCTCTCTTATGGTCTCTAAAAATTCTTTAGCTCCCTTGATCTTCTTTTCCTCTTCAAGCATCTCCTTTTCCTCTTCGTCTTCGCTGTAGAGTGTCTCGAGAAACACCTTACTAGCGTCTGTTATCTGAGAACGCATCTCCTTCTCCTCTAACCAGGGAAACTGTTTGTATAAAGCCTCGTCGGAAACCCGGGTAGATAAATAAAAGCTTTTATCGGGGTCAGCGATCTCTTCGATGATCTGAAGACCAAGAGTAGTTTTACCCGTACCTGAAGCACCTTCTAAAAAGACAGAAGATCCGCCTTCTTTCTCCAAGAAATCTTTGATCTCGGGTGGTATACTTTTTATTTTCATTTTTTAAGCACCTCTCTTATTTCAAAAGTCCTTTCAAGCGTCTCTATATCAGAAATCATTTCATCTAACTCTTTTTTAATCTCTTCCTTCATATCAGAATCACCCAATACGGCTAAAACAGCGTTCGCTCCTACTTCCTTGATCAATAAAGTCGAATCATCGGAATCGCAAACAATGAGGTCTGGATTTTTCTTTTCAAAACTAGAAAAAATGACTTCGGCCGCACCTAAAATAGTAGCCGAAAGAGTACTGAAACTCTCATTTTCATCCTCATTTCGGATGTAAAATGCTATGGGTACTCCATTTTTAGAGGTCAAAGAAACCGCTTCCATCTCGGTTCTTTCACAGTACTCTTTAAATATCTCTTCAACTTCTTCTTTGGCTTTTATTGTAACACGCTCCTATAAAGAATTTTACATTGCTCCGTTTGCCTTGCTCCATTTACCTCTCTATATTTAAATTTTCTTAGGAGATTACCGATATGATAAGTGAGTGAACGTCAAAGCCTATCGAAAACTTCCGTAGCAGTTTTTCCTCTCTGCATTTTTTTCTTCATGTCCGAAACAAGTGATCTATAATAGGATAGGTGGTCTCTTACTCTTTCTAATTCCTTCTTAAGATTCTCTTCTCGCTCATCGAGTTCTTCGATCCTGCCTTTTATCTTCCAGTAGTCCTTTTTACATATCAACATTTCATCTCTTAAGTTTTTGATTTCATCATCACTGATCACATTACAACACTCCATTATATTCTCTTTATTTCTTCGATAAGATTCATAGTGGGATCCGGGATGCTCCTTTTTTGGTTTTGACGAGATTGGATCGCACTTGCAGATTCATTGATCTTTTCCTTAAGTTTTTTGGCCTTTTCTTTTAATTTTTTTCTTCTCGACCTGACTTTCTTTAGTTCATCTAATATTTCTTGCTCTCTCGTCTCCCACTTTCTTTTTTCCTCGATAGCAATCACTGCTTTTTCGATGTCAACCACAGTTCATATACCTCCTTTTTACCTTTTTAATTTTATCATCCCATAAGCGCTCGATATCTTTCTTTCAGAATGGATCTCACAATTTTCGCAGTGCAGTCGATCATGCTTTCTTTCGAATTTCATCGCCTTTCTACATTGAGGACAATATCCTCTGACCACTCCAAAAGTTTTTCCAGTAGTAGATAATTTTATGGTGGGCTCCACCTGGGTAACTTTTGCCCTTACTATATCTCCAACTAAAAATTCGTCCTTGAGATCATCCGTATAATCATCTGAAACCTCGGAGATATGGAGAGTTCCCTCGACATCTTCTTTGACTCCTCTAGAAACCCCTTCTATCTTTTCGATCATTATCACTATCATGGCCTTCTTTCTCATAAACACATACCCATAGATGATATCTCCTTCTTTAACTTCTACGATAGGGTTCATCGGCTCTACTCTTGCCTCTAATGTATCCTCATCAAAGATGAGTTTGCCGAATTGGGCCGCATAGATGTTACCTTCTTCTTCAAAAGTTCCTTCACCGGATAACCATTCCTCGGAGGTTCCTACTTCTTCACCTGGCACTACCAACTTTTCTACTTTGTCTGACATTTTATTCCCTCTTTACGTTTATTCCGAATAATATCACTTCAAAATCTTCTTTTTTCTTTTTGTGAAATTCGAACATATGATGGATTTCAAACATATATCTTTTTTCCCAAAAAACGGAGTGTCCTTTGTCCTTGATAAAGTTTTCCAAAAAATCAACGGTCTTTGCATTATGAATCGAATACACAGCATCGCTCACTTTGAAAGCTTTTTCCAGAAAGGGTAGGTCCGCACCTTTCTTTTGGGATCCAAAGGGAGGATTCATTATCACAGTATCTACCTTTGTTCGAAATTTAGTTACATCCTGAATTTTAAAATCGATTGAATTCGCTAGAGACCTTTTTTTTGCCTCTCTTTTAGCCTTCGCCACGGCATCCTCATCTATATCGATCGCTTTTACCTTTTCCGCCCCGATATATGCAGAACCCAAGGCAAAAATACCTGTTCCACATCCGAGGTCGGCTATTATTTTATCCTTTATATGCCCGTTCACATAGGCCGTGAAAAGAATATCAGCAGCGATATGGGCCGGTGTTGAATACTGTTCAAGTTGCGGGGATGGGTCGGAGTAAGAGGATATGGTTTCCAATTTGATCTCTAAGTCCTTCTTTTTTATTCCTCCGATGTACACCACCTCATCTTTTAAAAAATCAACTTGAACGATTCATAAAAACTCTACTAGAGTTTTTTACTCCGCACCTCTTTCCCACACCTTATTCGATATATCATTATATATGGATTCGGATCCTGTTTCCTCTTCTTCATCATCATTTTCCTCCTCCAAGACCTCTTTGATCTTTCTTTCGTTCAATATCCAATAATGGATCCTCCATTTCTTTCCACTAGGTAAATTTGTACTTTCCTCTTCAGTTATCAGTATGTCAAAATCCTCCAATTTATAAAATACATCCCTCTCCGCAGAGGACAAAATATTGTCGGTGATCGTTTTATCATATCCAAAAAGATTCATAACCTTTTCGGCCATATCCCCTGCACGGCGAGGATCCATATCATTTCTCTCAAGTACTATCTCGATAGCTTTTTCTAAATCAGCTAAGGTTATCCTAGACACTGAACATCCCTCTTCTTTTTATTTTAATACATTTATCCATTTTCTCACTCTTCCATCACCTTCTGTATCCGAGGTTAACACTTGTAGCACCATACCTGTCCTGCGATCGTTAGTGGGATACACTGAAAATAAATAAATCTTCCCCTCTCTCCTGTTTAAAACACTTTTCTAGGACAGATTGACTACAGGAGTCTTTAGATGGGTCAACAACTTTTTTGCCCATAGAAGTTTTTTCCGTTTAGTTTTACCTTCGTGGTAGGGATTTTCGAAGTCCCATCCATTCAAGATTATCTTTTTGGCACCAAAATGATCGGCTATGAAGGCCGCCCTGTCTCCATCTGTAAAACCGCCAAAATTGCATATACTTTCGTCAGGAGGTTTACACTGACACGTGGATATCACATGCCCCTTAAATTTGCTACTCCATTTGTTGAGAAGATTTATATTGTCACCGTGTGCATGCATCACAATGGGTACGCCTTTTAGATTCATCTCCAGTTGAAGCTTTGTATCACCGTCGAGGTCCGTCACGATCAAATCGGGTTCAACTCCTTTATCGACGGCCTGCTCTAAAGAAGACCCTGCAATTATATTCAATCTTTTATCACTAGCGGTATTATAGGGGCCTATTATTTCTACTTCTTGCTTACCCAAAACCCGAAGAGGAGATAGACCATCTGTACCTCGTTCATCTGCCAAGAATTCTGCAGATATTCTGTCTTTTACCTCTGAATATCCAAATTCAGATAATATTTCTTTGTATAATGGTTCCCATTCCTTGAATTCCATGATAGTACCTCCTGTTCAGCTATCAGATACCGTTTCTTCTATGTCGTTCTGTCGTTTTTTGAAACTCCTTTGGATCAAACCGGCTAACACGGCTATCAACAATCCAAGAGTTATACTCAAAAAGGCGGGAGTCAAACTCACTTCCTCCATCCCGACCAAACCCTGGATGTAATCGAGGGCACCCCAGAAGATAAACGTAAGAGCAAATAGCGTTAGTAATATAGCCCAAAAAGACCATCTTATTTTACCCTGAGTTATGTAAGTATCGATGAGCCTGCCTAGTTCATACAAGAACACGGCACCGATCCACCACCATATCACAGTGGTCGTAAAACTCAATGTGATGTTTAATGGTGTCGTTATCTCATCTTCAACTATTATGTTCCATCCGCGGATCGAACTAAAAATTATTATGAGAATCGCAACAGCGGCGAAAGGTATCCAAACAGACCCTTCGCTCAATGATCTTCTCATCTTCGTATATAACTCAAACGCTTTTCGGTCCATTTCATAGATCCTGATGACTATATACAAACCCAATATGAAAAAAATGGCTCCTAAACTAAAGCCTGGCAGACCGGTTAATGCAGATACACCTTCGATGGCTAGATCCCCCAACAACGCAAGCATCCGGAAAAAGCCATACACCAAAAGAGCTAAAGATATGGGCAGGAGTATCTTCCGTTGAGTCTTTCTTTCACTGAATATCTTCACAAACAAATAATATAGGTTTTCCACACTTTCGCTCTGTTTTACATATACCGTTCTTATATGAGAAAGGTCCACCTTTGAAGAGATTATAGGACTGATATACTCATCTTCTGCACCGTCAGTGACCAATATAGCGGAGTCCGGCCTAACTTTTTCTAGCACTTGATCTAATTCTTTACTCAATATTTGATCAGAAGTGTAGCCGATGGAAGGTGCCCCGCAGATCGTTGCGATCTCTACATCATCTCCCTTTTCTTTCAGATCATCATAGAGAGATATCGCAGAAAAAATAGAATTGGTATCTGAATCCTCCGGGTCTTCAAGACCGAGTTTTATAGCGGCTTGGAGATTCTTCTCCCTGCCAATTATAGGTGTCTTGACGTTAGTTTTTTTCCCTATGTCGTCGTCACGGTCCGCACATAATATGAGTTTTCGCATCTATTTTCTCCTCGAGCGGGTTTTTAAATACCCTACTACAATTATTTAGTATTTACTTATCACTAACCTACACGGTTTTGATGTTTCTTTGTCATGTTAACTTATCAACCCAACAATCTACCAAGGTAGGAAAGGAACTCATTGAGGGGGATCCCATGCTCCCAAGGGAGCTTATAATTGTCGTGGACAGTCGTTTTGGCCTTGGGCAGTTTTTTGTTCAGCAGCCTATATTTTTTAGATAGGCCCTCTATGTCAAGGGTGAATAGTCTCCATTTATCTCCTCTTTGACCCTTCAACCGGTAAGCGTAGATGGGGAGTAATTTTGTTTTAGTAGAGATCTCTATCATATCCTCAGCTTGTTCAGTTAATCTCTTTTGATTGCTCAGATATAACACGTCATCGTTTGAGGATTTTACTTCGATCAGGAAAGATACATCACCCCTAGCGGCGACTAGATCGATACCTAAGCTTCCCGCCCCTCGGACCACCACAAACGGAATGTCTTTAGCCATATAGTAACCTTCTTTTTCTTCCTCGTTACAGGTCTTTGTAAGACTTTTGATAACGTCTTCATTTCCCGATAAGACTTCCTTCAGTTCACGTTCATAATTGCCTTGAGTCATATTTTCTTGATCCCAAATATGCTTAAAAGGAGAATTCATATACTCCCTTTGACGATGGTCCATTGAACTCGACATTTATTAAGTTTGAGGAGAACTCTTTTTTTGTAAGGGCGATCAAGGTTCCAATCGTTGTGTGTCACGAGGGAACAAAATGGCCTCTCGTATGTTAGGGAGGTCTAGCATCTGTTGAAGAAGCCTATCCAAACCCAAACCGATACCGCCGTGAGTAGGCATACCATATTTGAACGTATCTAAATATGTTTGGAAAACTTCAGTATCTAAACCCACTTCTTCCATCTGCTTTACCAACATTTCATAGCGATGCTCTCTCTGTCCACCTGAAACCAGTTCTTGACCCTTATACTCTAAATCGAAATAAGTTGTCAAAGAGGGATCGTACTCCTTCCGCATGGCATAAAATGTCCCTTCCTTCACCTTCGTAGGAAACTCAGTGATGAAGAAAAAATCAGTCTCATATTCATCTCTAACATGCTCTCCTAAAATTTTTTCCTCCTCCGTTCCTATGGTAGGTTCCTCATCCCATTTAAATCCTTTATCTTTGAGTATGCTGATACATTCTCTATAGGGTATCTTTTTGAAGGGGTATTCTGGTATTTCTATCTCGACTCCCAATTCTTCTAGTTGTTTTTCACAGTTATCTACGGTATGAGAAAGAGCGTGTCTTATCATATAACTGGTCATATCGATTATATCGTTTGAACTTTCTATGAAAGAGATCTCAAAATCTAACGAGATGAACTCTGAAGTGTGTCTTATGGTATCAAAGTCCTCCGCCCTGTAAGCGGGTGCGATCTCAAATACCCTTTCAAAACCTGCAGCCATGAGCATCTGTTTGTACAATTGAGGACTCTGTGCTAGATAGGCTTCACTATCATAATATTCTACATTAAAAAGGGTAGCTCCTCCTTCAGCTCCTGCGGCAACTATTTTAGGCGTATTTATTTCCACGAAGTCCTCTTTTGTGAAAAAATCTCTCAGCCCGTCTAGTAGATGCTTTCTTATCTCGAATATCAATCTTTTTTCTTTCTTTCTTAGATCAAGAAAACGATTATCAAAACGGGTCCCCATCTCAGCATCGACTTTATCTACAACTCCCAAAGGCAATGGTTTCTCTGCCTCCGTTTCCACTTTTATCGAGATAGGATGAAGTTCAAAACCCAGCTCTGTTTGATCCGTATCTTTTTTCTTGCCCTCGACGAGCAGTACGCTCTCTCTTGAAATGTTCACTGCCTCGTCAAAACTATCTTCCATCTCTTCTTTTGAAAGCACTACTTGAAAAACTCCTGTTCTATCTCTGATCTTTAAAAACGCTATACCTCCTAAGTTCTTTATCTCTTGGAGCCATCCACCCAGTTTACATTTGGCATCCTCTTCCAATTCGGCAGCCTCTATAGCCTGTATTCTTTTCATATAAAGGGGTATGAAGGAGGGATATAAAAGAGTTCAGGATGAAAAAAAATTTGTTCCAAAAACCTAAAATAAGGGAAATCAGTCTAACATGATGATAACATGGGTAAAAATCGATATGATGTCAAGAGAGGGCATTTCGAAAACATCGAAGGCGATAAGCTGAGTGAGTTGATGGAAGATAAGTTCGGTAAAGTGAAAAAAGAAGATGATAAACTCATAGTCGAAGATGAAGGAGCGATAGCTTCCTTAGAAGTTTGGACAGAAGGAAGGACGGGGCTATGGGTAAACATAAAGATGAATCAGGATGTCGACAGCGAGACCGCATCTGAGACGATCTCAAAATGGAACGACTTTTTGGAAGAAGCTACGGGGTTCACGGCCAAAGCGAGAAAGAAAAGGGCAAAAAAGAAGGCAAAGGAGAAAGGATAGATCATCGATGCTAGATGGGTAATCTGCGGTATCGGTGCGATATATACCGCTTTGGTAGAGGTCACCAACCAGTACTATGAAAAGACCATATTTTCGATAGGACAGGTAGAAGAATGAAAGTCCAGGTCAAGTACAAAAGACGAGGAAAACCAACAAGGGTATGGAAACAAAAGCTTCTAACAAACACGGATGATATTATAATATCCTCGTTCGAATTTCGCCTCAAAGAACCATTTTCACCTTTTGATGATCGTGTTTTGATAAGATCCGGGTATCATGGTGTATTGTTCGAGCTCATGGATGAGTGGTACAATGTGGTGAAAATATTTGATGAGGATAAAAGATTGAAAGGTTATTATTCGGATATCAGAACGCCTCCTGATAAAACCAAAAATGGATATATCGCGGAGGATCTATTTTTAGACTATTGGGTAGACCTTGACGGAAGTTACATTCTGTTAGACGAAGACGAGTTCAAAGAAGCAGATCTACCTCAACCACTAGAAGATAAAGCTCTACGAACTGCCAAAAGGTTAAAAAAGATGATCGAAAACGATGATTATCCTCCTGAGCCCATAGAAAAATTCCATCTTTCACAAGATGATTTTGAAGATCCTGATTATAAGCGATGATACGAACGTGTGTACGAATCGTATAGATCCAAACGTTATTCACTATGATCGAGATTCATTTTGGATTCGTCCTCCATCTCAGGATCTTGTACCTCATCATAATCATCATATCCCGGATCATCGTCGATCTCACTTATGTCTCCTGATATTTTGAACTCCTTTCTTTCCTTCCCATCTTTTCCACTCTCTTTCTCCTTTTTTCCTGACCTATGAAGCCTAGCCATGAGTTCCAAGATAAGAGGTATTAGTATGATAACGGTTAGAGAGATTATAAGATTATTCCAGCTGTTCGAAGGGATGTATTCAGTTTTTCCCATATAGGCTAGCTTCAGTATACCAAACCACGGTAATTGTCCTCTAGCTCTACCCAAAAGCCAATCCTCTTTGATAGGTTCGTCGATGCCTCTGTGTCGGCTATCTTGGTCAAAATGTTGGTTGTTATCTCCTTTTGTGATGAAGCCCGAGCCGTTTATCTCTTCTAGATTTAAAGATACGGTCTTATCTTCGTGACCGTAATCATAAATGGTCAAAGTACCATACAGCCCTCTTCCGTCTTCAACATCCTCGGCATCTGCATGTCTGATCTCCCAATCCTCGCCATAATCCAAATCCGCTAAAGCAGGCACATCCATCCGACCTTCATCTATTTCAAGATAAAAAACGGCTCTATGGATCACCGGAGTTCTCTCCCGATTTCCGTCGGGGTTGAAAACTATCACGTCGCCGTACTGACCGTACTTCTCGTACCCGTTAGCTCTACCCTCCACATATGTAGTTATTTCGTCCTTTTCTACCTCCTGGACCATGACTATGTCCCCTGCATCTATAACCCCTACCTGACTCCGCTCGGCGTTATGAGACATACTGCTGGATTCGATTACCACTAACGGCGGCCATCTTCCACTGAAAACATAAAGGGAACCCAAGATTATCCCTATGATGATAAGCGAGATCAAGATGTCCTTTCCGATGGAAATGATCTCATTTTTGGTATCATTTTTCATTTATTCGGTCTCCGTAGGTCTTTAGGGGAAATTTACTCAGGTTTTGAAAGGATTAGTCGGTACTAATAAACATTTCTTATGCATTCATTAATAAGATTCTAGCTTAACTCAGCACAAAAGTAAAATAAAGTGGTTCTCTTTTGAGGTAACCATGAACAGACCTACCGTCGACGAATACTTCATTGCTATGGCATATCTGGTTTCGGATAGATCTACCTGTCTCAGGAGGAAGGTGGGAGCAGTTTTGGTTAAAAATAAGCAGGTTTTGAGTACAGGATATAATGGTGCACCAAAAAATCTGCCTCATTGCGAAGATCTCGGAGGATGCATGAGACGAGGTGACATCCATCCCCCCTATATGGATATATTTTTTGAGAAATATGAGAAAGATAAAGATCTGAATAAAAAAGAAATCCTTGAGGACATCGATTTTTATCCAAAAAAAGGAAAGGGAGTCAAATCCGGTAGGAGACACGAACTGTGCCGTGCGGTCCATGCAGAACAGAACGCAGTCATCCAGGCGGCGGTATCCGGTGTGAGTATAAAGGGGAGTAAATTATACTGTACTACTTATCCTTGTGTGGTCTGTACGAAGATCTTGATCAACTCGGAGATCGAAGAAGTTATCTACCACGGCGAATACAAGGACCCTCTTTCTGAAAACATGTTGGACCAGAGTGATATCGAGGTAAGAAAATTTGAAGGAAAAAGGAAAGATGTACAGGAAACTATCTCAAAATACATTAAGAATAAATGAAGAATGGGTTTATTTATAGCTCATCTGCTTGTATCTGCTTGTTTTTTTAAATCTTGATGACGTCCACGGGGCATGCATCTACGCAGTTTCCACAATCGATACACGCATCTTCGTCCACCACCGCAACATCATTCACTTCGATCGCGTCAACAGGACATTCTTCTTCACACTGGCCACAGGCGATACATCCTTCTTCGTCGATTTCGACTACCATGTTTACCACGGATGTGAGGAAGAGGAGTGTGTATAAAAAATTTACTACCGTTTTTTAGTTTTACAACGAAAGTGCGTCAACGGGACAGACCTCTACACATTTTCCGATATCTTTACATTTATCATCGTCTACTACGGCCACTTCATTAACTTCGATCGCGTCCACAGGGCATTCTTCTTCGCACATTCCGCAGGCTATACAAGCATCTTCATCAACTTTTACTACCATGTTTATCACTCTTGAAACTGACATAAACAATATATTAAATAAGTCTTTGGTCCAAAATCAAGTGTTATTTGGAGTAAATTTTATCCAATATCGTCCGTACGGATCCATGAAAATCGTCTAAGGAACCTTCATTGATCATCATGTGGTCCGCTTTTGCGATGACCCTGCCAAGACCCCACTTCAATTCCCTATCATCCCTGTCGTTGAATTCACTCCATGTATGAGGTGCATCGTCACGTGATCTTTCTCTCAAACGTTCATACCTGGTTTTTGGAGAAGTGTGGATCGCTACCGTTTTGGCATCCCTATCCAACTCGGATTTGAATATATTCACCTCGGTCTGACTCCTTATACCATCTATTACTGTCCTGTTTTCAGTTACGTGACTGAGCGTTCTATCCGCCCAGATACCTTCATGATGCTTTTTTCTTTCCTCGTTTGCGAACTCGCCTACACTTTGCTCTTCTTTTATTTCCTCACTCCTCTTTCCCGCCTTGCTTCTCACAACATCTCCCATCCTAACTATTTCGATTCCTTCCTTTTTTGCGACTCTCAAAAACTCCTCTTTTCCTGCCCCTGGCATACCAGCTAATAATATTATGGTCATAGATCTACATCTCCTTTATTGAGTATATTCTCTCCAATCATCCCCTATGGTTCTATTGCGTAGTTTCAAGACCACAGGAAATTTTCTTTTGTGTGCCGTATTGTTGATATTATCTTTCACGTCTTCAACGGCCTTTTTTGATACGCCGTTATTTTTTGCTATTTCATCGAGTGGACGTTGAGCTTCTATTCCTTTCAAAACTTCGTCTATGACCTCGTAACCATACCCCAATTCGTCTTCGTCGGTCTGTCCCTCCCATAGACCCGCTCTTGGTACTTTATCCAGAAAACGTTCGGGTACGCCGATGGTTTTCGCCAATTTTCGTACACGGGTTTTATACACGTCACCTATAGGAAAAAAATCGGCCGCACTGTCCCCAAACTTGGTGGTATAACCCAGTAAAAGTTCGCTTTTATTGCTTGTACCTATCACCAACTTGTTCTCTTCGTTGGCTATGTAATACTCTATGCAGCCTCTTACTCTTGCCTTAAGATTTGCAAATGGGAGTTTTTCTTCAGACGAAGCGGGGAATCGCTCCAATATCGGGTCTATATCTATCTCATCATATTCGATATCCCATCTCTTCACCAACCATCTAGCGTCTCTCATATCCTCCTCAGGACTTGTGCTTTCAGGCATGATCACAGAGTGCACGTTTTCCTTTCCCAAAGCATCGATAGATAACTTGAGCACCGTAGCTGAATCTAAACCTCCACTCACACCTAAGACTACTCCCTCTGAACCGGATTTCTCTACTTTGTCAGATATGAATTCTCTTATCAAATGTATATCTTCTTCTAAGCGCTCTTCGATTTTCTTACCGGACATAGTGCGAAATAAAAGGAGGAGTATTATTACTTTTGTGGAAAAAGTCCCATCGAGAGGGTTAAACTGCTTCGATCTTTATCTTGTCCACATCTTTTACTTCTTTAAGCCTTTCTGCCTCTTCCAAATAGCCAACTATGTTTACATCACCGGCAGCGATGGGGTTTTTTCCTGTGGATGCGGGAGTGGGTCCAAAAAATATAGCTAAAGCGCGGCCAGATGGCCAATAACCTATGGTTCCAACATCGACTTCCTGCCTTGCAGTATCGTCCAGATCCATCTCAAGACCTATGGAAAAGTAGAATTCATATCCCCAAGTTTGAATGTCTGATTCCATGGGGAGAATTTTTTGTATCTCTTGAGCGCATTCAGTATCTTTGAGTTCTCCCTGGAGTTCGATATCTCCTACCGATATTTTGATATTCTGTGTCATGGTCTCTAAAACAAAAAGATGATTATCAGTTTTTCGATGCTTTTAGTGTTTTTATGTATGATCGTCCCAAATACCCAAAGAATTTATTACCCTCCTTTTGTGTCCCACCATCTAAAATACCCTTCAAATTTGAACATCGACGAGAAGGTAGTTAAAATGAAAAAGATGAAAAAAGACGTCTTGGTAATAGGAGGGGGAATAACCGGGGTACAATCCGCCTTAGATTTAGCTGACAAGGGCTACGAAGTTGTGATCGTGGACAAGAAACCGAGTATCGGAGGGAACATGGTAAAGTTGGACAAAACTTTTCCAACAGACGACTGTTCCATCTGCATCTCTGCGCCGAAGATGGTGGAGACCAGTAGACATGAAAATATCGAACTTTTGACATATTCCGAAGTGGAGGATATGAGCGGCAGTGTCGGTGGATTCAACGTCGACGTTTGGAGAAGAACAAAATACGTCGATCCCAGCGAGTGTACAGGCTGTGGAGACTGCGCCGACTCCTGCCCCGTAGAGGTCCCCAACGAATTCGACGAGGAACTATCCACGAGAAAGGCGATATACGTTGAATATCCTCAATCTGTCCCGTTAACATACACTATAGATTATGAAAACTGCGTGGGCTGCGGTGCCTGTGAGCGAGTTTGTGATGCCGAATCGATACATTTTTTGGAGAGGTCGGAACAGATAAAGCTCAACGTTGGAAGTATCATAATCGCTACTGGTTTCGAGATGATGGAGCCGGACGAATGGAGAGAAGAGTACGGTTACGATCAGTACGACGATGTTGTCACCGCTTTAGAATATGAACGATTATTATCCTCTTCCGGTCCTACTGAAGGAAATATTTTGAAACCCTCTGACGGTAAAGCGCCGGAAAAAGTTGCATGGATACAGTGCGTCGGCTCCAGATGTAAACAAAAAGGTATGCCTTACTGTTCTAGGGTATGCTGCATGTACGCTACCAAAGAGGCTTCCATAACCAAAGGAGACGATCCCGATATCGAGCCGTACGTACATTACATGGATCTAAGAGCCTACGGTAAAGATTTCCAGCAGTACTACGAGAAAGCACAGGAAAAGGGAGTCAAATACAGGAGAGGAAGACCTTCTAGAGTATACAAGACCGAAGACGACAAGTTAGCCGTAGAATATGAAGATACTGAAAAAGGTGAAGTGAAAACTAACAAAGTCGATATGGTGGTGCTTTCTTCCGCCATAGTTCCTTCTAAAGGTAATGAAAAACTTGCCGAAATTTTGGGTATCGAAGTCGACGAGCACGGTTTCTTCGAATCTAAAGACATATTGACCGCACCCATGGAATCGACGAGAGACGGTATCTATCTAGCGGGTTGTTCCCAGTCTCCAAAAGATATCCCTGACAGTGTGGCACAGGCTAGTGGAGCCGCTGCAAAGGCGTTACAGCCGCTCAAAGGAAGGAAAAGGAAAGGCAAGCCGGAAAAACCTGAAGAGAGGGATATAACTGAAGAGGAACCACGTATAGGAGTTTTTATCTGCCACTGCGGCAAGAATATAGCTAACTATCTTGACGTTGAAAAAGTTATGGAAAGCATCAAAGATATACCTGAAGTCAGATACGTTTCCGATCCTACTTTCGCGTGTTCTGAAGACGCTCAAGCCGAATTTAAAGATGCGGTGGAGGAACACCGGCTTAATCGTTTCGTTGTGGCCGCTTGCTCCCCGAGGACCCATGCAGAACTCTTCAAAGATACTTTGGAAGAGATAGGATTGAACCGTTATCTGTTGGAGATGGCTAACATAAGGAATCAATGCAGCTGGGTGCACAGCGATGATCCAGAGAAAGCTACGGAAAAAGCGAAGCGTCTCACCAAGATGGCGGTCTCCAAAGCCAAGCGGTTAGCGGCTCTCAAAGAACACGAGATAGAAGTCGGAGATAAAACAGTTATCATCGGTGGAGGCCCTGCAGGGATGCAGACCGCCCTGAGCATGGCGGATGCAGGTCAAGAAGTCACTTTGATAGAGAGAGATGACAAACTAGGGGGTAAGTTGAACAGGTTGAACACATTATTCCCATCTGATATAGACGCGGGTGAACTCGCCAGGAACATGTCTCATAGGATCGAAGATCAAGATAATATCACGGTAAAAACTTCTACAGAGGTCCAGGAGGTAGAAGGTTACGTAGGTAATTATGAATTGACTTTGAGCGACGGAGAAGTGATCGAAAGCGATACCATCGTTTTAACCACGGGCTTCAAAGAGATCGATCCCGACGATTTCTATAACTATGAAGGGGACGATAGGATCATGACGCAGATGGAGCTGGACGAAGCCCTTGAGAAAGATTCTTTAGAGGATCCTGAAAACGTGGTATTCATCAACTGCGTTGGATCCATGGAAGAAGAAAGGCCTTGGTGCTGCAGAGTGGGCTGCGGAAATTCCCTTAAAAACGCCAAGGCGATAAAGGAAAGATATCCCGATTCCAACGTTTACATACTTTACAAAGATATGAGAGTATTCGGTAAGAACGAAGAGGAGTATTATGCGGATGTGCAGGAACAGAACGGCGTCATCTTCCTCAGATATTCCACAGAAGATAAACCACAGGTTTCCGAAAAAGGAGACAAGATCCACATCAAAGTCCACGATAACCTTTTGGACGACGACGTAGAGATAGATTCCGATTATCTCGTTCTAGCCATGCAGTTGGAAGGGGATCCCAGCGCTTCCGAGCTACAGAAGATGCTTAAGCTTTCATCGAATCCATCAGGATTCTTCATGGAAGCCCACGCTAAACTGCGCCCATTGGAGTTCCCTTCCGAAGGTGTGTATCTCGCAGGCGGAGCTCATTATCCTAAGAATATTGCAGATACGCTATCCCAGGCCGACGGTGCAGCGTCCAAAGCGGAAGTGCCAATGATGAGAGGTTATACCAAAAGTGTTGGCATGATCGCCGCAATAGACGACGATAGATGCAGCGGCTGTAAGATGTGTATCTCCGTATGCCCATACGGCGCTATAGACTTCAACGAAGAGGACGAGGTGGCGGAGATAACTGATGTTCTGTGCAAGGGATGCGGTTCCTGTGCCAGTGTCTGTCCTTCTAATGCTATAACTCAGAAGGGATTCGACGATGATCAGATATCAGCCATGATACGATCCGCTTTGACCGACGAGGTGGTATGATGAGTTCAGAAGATTTTGAACCCGAGATAATAGCTTTTCTTTGCAACTGGTGCAGCTACGCAGGGGCAGATCTTGCGGGAGTGAGCAGAGAGCAGTATCCTCCCAACGCTTTGAACATCAAAGTCATGTGTTCATCAAGGGTATCTCCAGAACATGTTTTCGAGTCTTTCCATGAGGGAGCAGATGCGGTCCTTATCTCAGGATGTCATCCCGGCGACTGCCACTATATAGACGGAAATTACAAGACCATGCGGAAGGCGGAGCTCATGAAAAAGATGTTGGATGATTTTGGGATAAACCCACAAAGATTGAGATTGGAATGGGTCTCCTCGGCGGAGGGAGGAAAGTTCGCTAAAGTCATGGAAGAATTCACGGAGGAGATAAAAGAACTAGGACCCTTGGATCTGAACGGTACTTCATTGGAAGGTGAAAACGATGAGTGAAAAGAAAAAGATAGGTTTTTACTGGTGTGGGGCCTGCGGTGGGTGTCAGGTAAGCATACTAGACATAGATGAGATGATCTTAGACGTGGTGGAACAGGTGGATATAGTCTTCTGGCCCTGTGCCATGGATCCTAAATATGAAGACGTAGAGGCCATGGAAGAAAACGAGATAGACGTGATGTTCATCAACGGATCCATGCGTATGGAAGAGAACATAGAGATGGTTGAACTTCTGAGAGAGAAGGCGAAAAAGGTCGTAGCCTACGGCTCCTGTTCAGTTAACGGCGGCCTTTTCGGTCTCGGCAATCTGAGCACTAAAGATAGATTGTTGGAAAAAGGATATACCACTAAAACGACCGATGAAGGGCCGTTCCCTCAAAGATCGAGTTCTGTTAAAGAAGGTGAGCTTACCCTTCCAGAGTTGACGGAACATATAGTACCTCTTGAAGAGATAATCGACGTGGATCATCACCTACCGGGCTGTCCTCCACTGCCGAATCAGCTTGAGGAAGCTTTTCCCGCCCTTTTAGACGATGAGACTGAAGTTGGAAAGTACGACCTGGTATCGGATAAAAGCGTCTGCGACGTTTGCCCCATGGAAAGGGAAGAGAAAAAGATAGAAAAATTGAATCCGATACAGAACGTATATCTGGATCCGGAAGAGTGTATCTTGGACCAGGGAGTGCTCTGCATGGGACCCGCCACAGCGGGCATGTGCGACGCCGCTTGTCCTGAAGTGGGTCATCCTTGTGTAGGATGCAACGGCCCCGTGAAGAACGTTAAAGACCAGGGGAGCAGGATGTCATCGGCTTTGGCTTCCGTTATAGGGGCGGAAGGAGAAGAGAAGAAGACCGAGGAAGAGGTCATGGAGGTCATGAAGAGCATAAGAGACCCCACGGGTTCTTTTTACATGTTCAGTTTACCCAGCAGTATAATGCAGTTCCGGAGAGGTGATCTAGATGAGTGAAGAAAAGAAGATATCCATCGATCCCATAACCCGTTTGGAAGGTCACGGTAAGATAGAGATATTTTTGGATGAGCAAGAGAACGTCAAAAACGCCTACTTACAAGTTCCCGAGTACAAAGGATTTGAAAAGTTCTGCGAGGGTAGAAGAGCAGAGGATATGCCGAACATAACCAACAGAATATGTGGTGTATGTCCCGAAGCTCATCATTTAGCTTCAACAAAGGCGCTTGACGACGCCTACGACGTGGAACCGCCGGAGCCGGCTAAAAAATTAAGAGAACTGTTCTACAACGCTTATATATACGCTGATCATATATTACACTTTTATTACTTGGCAAGTCCGGACTTTCTGGTCGGTGTGGACGCACCAAAAGAAGCAAGGAACATACTGGGCGTCATAGGTGAAGTCGGCGAAGAGATAGGGAAAAAGGTCATCAAGCAAAGAGGAAAGGGTCAGAAGATAGTGAGGATGTTAGCGGGAAAGTCGGTACATCCCGCCTTCGGTTTACCCGGAGGGGTGACAAAATCCTTGAGCAGCGAAGAGAGAGAAGAATTGAACGAACTCACGTCAGACATGGTCGATTTCGCTCAATTCACACTAGATCTGTTCAAAGACGAAGTTTTGACTAAATACGAGGATATCATCAAAAGTGATAAGCTCAAGACCTACAGCATGGGTTTAACTGAAGACGGGAAATTGAGCCATACGGGAGGTGAAGTGAACGTTGTCGATCCGAAAGGAGAGCACTTCGCTTCGTTCAGCCATGCGGATTACACCGACGTTATAAGAGAACATAAAGAATCGTGGAGTTACATGAAATTTCCTTATCTAAAAGAGATAGGGTGGAAAGGATTCGAAGAGGGTGAAGATTCGGGAGTATATCGTGTCGGAACCCTGGGTAGAATCAACGTGGCGGAAGGCATGAAGACCGAACTAGCCCAGGAAGAGTATGAAGAGATGTTCGACGTTTTAGGTAGACCTGTACATTCGACCCTGGCTTACCATTGGGCTCGGCTGATAGAAGTGTTACAGGCTGCGGAGATGATGGAAAAACTCGCCCAGGATGAAGACCTTGAAAGCGATAACATCAGGAACGAACCCGGAGAACCGGGCAGCGGCGTCGGCATAGTCGAAGCCGCTAGAGGAACATTGATACATGATTATGATTTAACAAAAGATGGTTTGATAGAGAACGCGAATCTTATAGTGGCAACAAACCACAACGCATCCGTTATCTCCATGAGTGTGAGAGATGCCGCAAAAAAGTATATAGACGGAGGAAACATCCAGGAGGGTATGCTCAACAGCGTGGAGAGAGCATTCAGAGCTTACGATCCCTGCCTTGCGTGTGCGACACACTCGGCCATGGGCGAGACTCCTCTAAAAGTGAACATATACGACTCTACGGGGTATAAATACAAAGAAGTCACACAAGGGTTGGGTGGTAGAGAATGAAACTGAAAAAGCTTACTAGAGATATAGATTTCATGGATAAGGTTGAGGAGCTTTCAGGTCAGTCCTTGAACAGCTGTATCCGGTGCGGAACTTGCGCCGCGGGATGTCCCTTCGTCGAAGACATGGAGATCCTGCCGGAGAGAGTTTTCAAATACATAACTTTAGGAGAGTTCGAAAAGGTATTGGAACACAATACCATGTGGATCTGTGCCGCATGTTATACCTGCAGCGTTCGATGTCCTAGAGATATAGATATAGCCAAGATAATGGAAGCTGTGAGACAGGTGATCTTGAGAGCCAACATAGATATGGTCGACGTGGACGAAGTCGACAACATAGAAGAACTCCCGCAGCTTGCAGTGGTGGGCTGCTTCAGGAAGGAGACCGGGTGATACCATGAAAGGCCATCTTTATTACCCCGGATGTACCATGAAAACCAAAGCAAGCGATTATGAAACTAGTGCGATGAAAGTCATGGAGAAACTCGGCCAACCTCTTGTAGAGATGGAAGACTGGTACTGCTGTGGAGCCGTGCAATCTTTAACGGAAGACGACATAATGCATCAGATCGCTCCTATAAGGACCATGTGCTGCGCTCAAGAGCAAGGGGAAGACGAAGTGGTCACGCTCTGCGACATGTGTTACAACGTGTTGAGACAGGCTAACGATAGGATGAAAGATAAGGAAGACGATCTGGAAACCATGAACGAGTTCTTGGACGAGGACCCTGATTACGAAGGTGGTGTCGAAGTTTACCACCTTTTCCATATATTGAAGGGCATGGAAGACGAGATAAAGGATGCGGTAGAGATGCCTTTAGATGATCTTGTAGTGGCGCCCTATTACGGATGCATGCTTCTAAGACCCGATAACGTGGCTGTGGACGAAACTGAAGATCCTGAGATCATGGAGGATATGCTGGAACTCTTGGGGGTAAAAGTTCTTGAAAATCCTAAGCGGACCGAATGCTGCGGTTCTTATCATACTGTAAATCGTTCGGATATAGTGGAAAAGAGAGTGGAGGATATCGTATCTTATGCGGTCGAAGAAGGTGCCGAGGCTATAGTTCTTTCCTGCCCCCTCTGTCAATTCAATCTTGATTTCCATCAGAGAGCAACTGATTTTGATGTACCCATTTTCTACATAACTGAATTGATGGCTCTAGCCTTCGGATTAGATATAGATATGAAGAACCATAAGATAGACCCGAGAAGTTTACTGAAAGAAAAAGGAATATTGGAGTGAGATTATATGACGCCAGATAAAGCTGAAGATGAAGGGAATGAAGATGTAGAGATGGTCGAGATCTTTGTCATGGGTAAACGTTACCGAGTGCCTAAAGGTCTCACCATAATGACCGCGCTAGAATACGCCGGTTACAAGTTCACTAGAGGATGCGGATGTAGAGGAGGTTTCTGCGGTGCCTGTTCTACGGTGTTCAGAACCGAAGACGAATACAAGCTGAAGATGGACCTAGCATGTCAGACCGCTGTGGAAGACGGTATGTTCCTTGTACAGTTACCATTCATGCCCGCGGTAAGGGCGATGTATGATATCGAGGAAGTGGAACCGGAGGAACACGATAACATACTTTTGGATCATTATCCTGAAATAGCACGCTGTGTTTCTTGTAATACATGCACCAAGGCATGTCCCCAGGATATAGAGGTGATGGATTACGTACAGGCCGCGTTGAGAGGAGACGTAGAGAGGTGTGCCGACCTTTCCTTTGACTGTATACAGTGCGGTCTATGCTCCATCAGGTGTCCCGCGGACATAAAACATTATCACATGGCCCAGATGGCAAGGAGGATCACGGGCAGATACATCCACGAACACAGCGACGAGCTCGAAAAGCGCGTCCAAGAGATAAAAAATGGAGAATATGATGAAACGATGAAGGAGATGGTTGAGATGGAGATAGACAAACTCAAGAAAACTTACGAAGAAAGAGATATACGGGAGGAGGGATAAGTATGGCGGATGGCTACCCAAAATATATGCAAGAATCCATCAAGAAGGTAGAGGAGACCAGGGAAGAAAGGATGGATAAAACCTATGACAGGATGAGTCCGTCCGAAGGCGAAGAAGTTTTGAACAACTTCCATCCAGATTATAAAGAAGAGGGTAAGGCGCTTCTCAAAATAGGACCCAGTGAAGGGAAAAAGGTACCTACGGAACTGGCTAAGCTGTTGAGGGCGAGGAGTCTTGTGGATCCTTCTAAAATAGACCTAACACAGATAGACTATGACGTTGATGTCCTCATAATCGGCGGCGGAGGGGCAGGGACCGTAGCAGCTCTTTGGTCCCTTTACGAAGGTATAGAACCCGAGGACATACTGATCTCAACGAAATTAAGGCACGGTGATTCTAACAGTATGATGGCACAGGGAGGTATCCAGGCTGCAGACGAAGATGAAGATTCACCGGTCAGGCACTATTTAGATGCTATCGGCGGAGGTCACTTCACCAATGTGCCCGAATTGGTCAAAGCCCTTACCATCGACGGTCCGAAGATCCTAAAATGGCACGAGGAACTCGGGATTATGTACGATAGAGAAGACGATGGTAATTTTGTAGAACTCCCTGGCGGAGGTACATCTAGGTACAGACTGCATTCTTCGGGTGATTATACTGGTATGGAACTCATGAGAGTTTTAAGGGATGAATCAGAAAATTTTGACATACCCGTACTTGAATTCACTCCTGCGGTTGAACTGCTGAAGGACGATAAAGGGCAGGTGGCTGGCGCACTACTCATGAACCTGGAGACTAACGAGTACTACGTGGTAAGAGCGAAATCAACGATCATGGCTACCGGAGGTTTCGGAAGACTTCACGTTCAATCTTTCCCGACCACCAACCATTACGGTGCCACCGGAGACGGGTTGATAATGGGATATAGAGCAGGGGTACCCATAAGAGATCTTGACAGCGTACAGTATCATCCTACTGGAGCCGCTTTTCCGGATCAGATCGTCGGTCTGCTGGTGACTGAAAAAGTAAGGAGTCTGGGCGCTCAACCCGTGAATGTTGACGGAGAACTGTTCGTTAACCCACTAGAACCGAGAGATATAGAAGCGGCGGCCATCATCAGAGAATGTAAAGGAAGAGAGAAAGGAGTTACTACTCCGACGAGCATGCAGGGTGTATGGTTGGACTCGCCTTTGATCGAGATGAAATCGGGAGAGGGGACCATAGAAGATACCCTGCCCGCCATGGTGAGGCAGTACGAGAGGTTCGGCATCGACATAACCAAAGAACCGATACTGGTCTATCCAACACTGCATTACCAGAACGGTGGTTTGGTCATCAATGAAGATGGATCAACACCTGTAAAAGGACTCTTCGCCGGAGGAGAAGTCGAAGGAGGGGTCCACGGTAAAAACAGGTTGATGGGCAATTCTCTACTAGATTACAACGTGTTCGGTAGAAGGGCCGGCATCAACGCAGCGAAGCATGCGAGGAAAGCCTCACTTGGAAAACTCACACTCGACCATGTGGATGATTACAACAAACAGATCGAAGATGCAGGTATAAAAACTGATAGAAAGGCCCCCTTGCTACTGCCGGAATACAGGGGTGAAGAGGTCTTGAGACGTCATCTAGACGTCGAAGTAACACTATAGAAGGTGTAAGAAGGATGATAGAACTAAACGAAGAATACTGCAAGGGATGCAATCTCTGCATCGTGTACTGTCCTAGAGATGCGTTAGAACCGGCGGAGGAACTCAACGAGAAAGGTATACATCCGCCGGTGGAAGTAGAAGATAGATGCAATGGCTGCAGACTCTGCGAATTGATATGTCCGGACTTTGCAATTACCGTTGTTGAAAAAGACGAAGAAGAGGAGTAATAAGATGAATGAAGAAGAGTTAAATAAAGCTAAAAAGGCGATAGGAGAAGAATATCAGTTCATACATGGAGATACCGCCGTTGCATACGGTGCTCTCTTGGCGGGCTGCAGATTCTTTGGAGGTTATCCGATAACTCCTGCTTCAGAGATAGCAGAAAAGATGGCAAAACTTCTACCTAAAGTAGGAGGAAAGTACATCCAGATGGAAGACGAGCTCGGCAGCATAGCTTCCGTCATCGGTTCATCATGGACTGGAGCTAAAGCCATGACCGCAACTTCGGGACCCGGTCTATCCTTGATGCAGGAAAATATAGGCTTTGCTCATATGAGTGAAACTCCTCTGGTTCTTGCCGACGTTCAACGTTCTGGGCCCTCAACGGGGCAGCCCACTCTCGGCGCCCAAGGGGACATAATGCAGACTCGATACGGCAGTCACGGAGACTTTGCGGCCATAACATTATCTCCTAATAATATTCAAGAAACGCTCAATTATACCATAAGAGCCTTCAACTTGGCCGAGGAGTACAGAACGCCTGTATTCCTTATGCTCAGTGCCGATTTAGGTCATATGAGAGAGAAGGTCAGGATACCTGATGAGGTCGAAACCTTCGAAAGGAAGAGACCTAAAGTTCCGCCGGAAGAATACATCCCCTTCGGTAAAGGTGAGTACGGTAAAGAAAAGGTTCCGGAGTTCGGCGTGTTCGGCGAGGGATATCACACCTACGTTACTGGATTAACCCATGACGAGCATGGTTTTCCAGCAACGGACGATCAACAAGATCATGATAAACTGATAAGGAGACAGGTGGAGAAGATACTAGACGATAGAGAAGAGTTGACCGATGTGGAGAAGAGAAGTTTGGACGACGCGGATATCGCCCTTGTATCTTACGGTATAACCAGCCGAAGTGCTTTAGGTGCCTTGAATAAGGGAAGAGAAGAAGGTAAGAAACTTGGTTATCTGCGTTTGAAGACGTTGTGGCCTTTCCCTATCAAAGAGATCGAAGAGCTGTCAAAGAACGTGGATAAGATCGTCGTGGCGGAACTGAATTTGGGGCAGATGTATCACAAGGTCAAAGAACATGCGGATAAGGACTGCGAAATAGCTTTAGCGGACAAGATAGGCGGAGAGATACATTCTCCCGATGAGATACTAGCGGAGGTGTGAGCATGGAAAAAAAGGAGGAAAAAAGAGAAGTAGAGATGATAAGTGCGAAGGAGATCCGCGATAAATATCTTAGACACGATATGATGCCGCATATATTCTGTACCGGCTGCGGTATCGGTAACGTATTGGATTACACGTTATGGGCTCTAGAGAAGGAGGGCCTCGATATGGATAAAACGGTGTTTCTTTCCGGCATCGGTTGTTCTTCCAGGCTCCCTGGATATATCGACGTGGATTCTCTTCACACCACCCACGGGAGAGCATTAGCTTTCGCTACAGGAGTCAAGATAACAAACCCTGAATTGAACGTTATAGTCTTCACAGGCGACGGCGACTGTATGGGCATAGGCGGTAATCATTTTATCCACGCGTGCAGGAGGAACATCGATATAACCGTTATCGCGGTAAATAATTACATCTACGGCATGACAGGTGGTCAGGTGGCACCTACGACTCCCGAGGGAGACTATGCTACCACTGCACCCTATGGAAATTTGGAACCTGCTTTCGATATGAGCGAGATGGCTATCTCTTCAGGAGCTACCTACGTAGCAAGATGGGGTGTCAAAAGACCTAACCAACCCATAAATTCGATCCAGGAGGCGCTGCAGAACAAAGGTATGAGCTTCGTAGAGATGATGTCTCCTTGTACCACGGCTTACTCACGACAGAACAGGATGGGTTCCATAGAAGAGTTCTGGGATTGGTATGATAATAAAACGATACTTGCAGAAGATCATGAAAGAATAAAGCAGTACGGAAGTGAAGAAGAAAAAGAAGAACTCAAAGATAAGATTAAAGTCGGTGTTCTTCACAAAGAGGAAAAGAAGTCGTTAAGTGAACGTATTCAGGAACTTATAGAGGAGGTTCAGGTATGAGAAAAGACATACGGTTGAGCGGCAAAGGCGGCCAGGGTATAATGCTTTCCGGTTTTATTCTTGGAAAAGCCGCCAGCGTATACCATGATTACAACGCTGTTCAGATGCAGAGTTATGGACCCGAAGCGCGTGGAGGCGCCGCACGTTCTGAGGTAGTTATATCTGACGAAGAGATCGGCTACTGTGGGTTATATCAAGCAGATTACATGATGGCCATGTCGCAAGAGGCTTACGGTAAGTACAACGACGATATCCCAGAAGATGGGATCCTTGTGGTGGATGAAGACCTTGTTAAGGAGTTGGAGCATGAGTTTATAGGAGTACCCTGCACCGAGATCGCGGAAGAACTCGGTGCTAAGATCGTGGCTAACATCGTTATGTTGGGAGCGTTCAATGCGGCCGGAGACCTTGTGCCACAGGATGCTTTGGAGAAGGCGGTAGAAAGCAGTGTACCCCCCAAGTTCAAAGAGTTAAACCTCAAAGCCTTGAGAGAGGGTATCAAAAGGGTCGAAGAGATGGTCTAAACCTGCTCGACTTGATGTTTACCAAACCCTTTTATAATCTCATATAATCAGTTATCATCGTGAGATTTGACAACTAGCAGAGAATAAATAAGGAGGAAATATGCATGAAAGACGTACCAGATTATATAGGTCCCATGGCAATGGGGTTGAAGATGGGCGTGATCGTTCCAGGGATGGACATAGTTGACGAAGTTTTCGATTCTGTAGAGCGTTGTTATGAAGATGGCTTACTTGATGATGGTGATGTCCTCTGTATAACAGAGTCCGTTGTTGCTAGAGCACAGGATAATTACGTGACAGTAGATGAAGTTTCTAGAGAGATCAGAGAGAGATCAGGTCTAAAAAAGAACGGGACCGTAGGTGTGGTTTTTCCCATCACCAGCAGAAATCGTTTTTCCATGATATTAAAATCCATCTCTGAGGCGGTATCCGAGGGAAAAGTGATCGTTCAGATGTCGTTTCCCTATGATGAAGTGGGTAATCAGACCATCTCTCCAAAGTTTGTAGAAAAGCTCAACAAGGATGTTATCACCATGGACGATATCATCATGGACGAGTGTCAACATCCCATAACCGAGGTCAACTATCTCAGATATTATAAAGAGATAATCGAAGAAGCTGGAGCAGAACCCCAGATAGTTCTGTGTAATGATCCGAGTCACATAGTGAGATATGAACCTGATGCAGTCATAGCATCGGATATTCATACGCGGCATGAAACGAAAGAAGCGATCTGTAAAAAGTTCGATAACTGTATAACTCTCTGCGAACTCTTCAACGAAGGAAGATCTTGTTCTGAATGGGGACTGCTGGGAAGTAACATGTCCAGCGGTGACAGGCTCAAACTTGCTCCAAAGAATGGATATGAAGTGGTAAAAAATATTCAAAAACGTATAAAGGATGAACTCAAAGTGCAAACAGAAGTACTCATATATGGTGACGGTGCTTACAAAGATCCTTCCAGCGGCATCTACGAATTGGCGGATCCGAGTGTGACAGTTGCCTCAACAGACGGACTCGACCATTTTCGAAGGGGTGTTAAATACAAGTATATTGCAGACCAGTATCACCACAAAGAGGGGAAAGATGCATACGAGATAGAGAAAATCATAAAGGAAAAAAAGACAGAGGATAGATCAGAATCTTCCATGGAAAAAGAAGGCACTACACCCCGTCGGATGGAGGATATCCTTGGAAGTTTAGCTGACCTTGTCAGTGGTTCTGCAGACGCTGGAACACCCGTAGTCTTGGTGAAGAACATCTTAGCTTGATTCAGGAAATAAATTCTTCTTTTTTTTCTTTGTTCCAACTTTTGATCTCAGCTTCTCTTTTCAAAGCGTCGCTTTTACTGTCCAACACCTCTTTATAAACGAGTTCGCAAGGTAAACGACTCCTTACGTATTTACTCCCATCACCTGACCTATGTTGCTTCAATCTCCTATCTATATCTATTGTTATGCCTGTGTAAAGAGATCCGTCAGACAGCCTTAGTATGTAAAGATACCACATGATATCCGTATATTTTTCTTTTTCAAATAGTTTTACCTTTTCCGTGAATGTACTACTTATCGAGTAGTATTAGATAACAGAACAAGAATACATCTTCGACTATAATTGCGACATAGAGAGTAAAGCTTAATTAATAAATCGATGATATGTTAAACTAGATGGTAGATATGGGCCATAAAAGGAAGTATTTGACGATTATAGTAGGATCACTTTTGATGTTTTCAGTTATCTCTGTAGGATCTGTTTATACTGCTGAAGCCTCATCTGAAGAAAAAGAAGTATTAGATGATACGGCCATGGTGATCTTCGATGATTTTTCCGATGGCGATTATACTTCAGATCCGGAATGGACGGTTTATGATGGGGAGTGGGGAGTAGAGGATGAAATATTGCATGGGCAGGGTACTATCTCTACCAACGAATCCGCCTATAGGGCCTATGGAAGATGGGAATACGACTTCTCGTTGGAAAGGACGGATGAAGATGACGATTACCAGATGGTAAGATTTTATTTCGTTCAAACCGGGGACCCAGATCCAGAGGAAACCGATGGTTACTTTGTTACAGTTACAGGCGATATGTTTAATCAAATAAATCTTTGGAGGATGGACGAGGGAGATATGACTGGACTGGCCAGCGCCGACTGGGATCCCGATACCGAGTGGCATACTCTATCCATCGAGAGGGATTTGGATAACATCATAACAGTATATCTAGATGGGGATGAAATGATCAGCGACGTGCATGACGACACATACACCTCTTCAGAATACAAGGGGTTCTTGAGCCAGGGTGCAGATCATAATATAGACG
>PUNG01000052.1 GCA_003551675.1 Thermoplasmata archaeon | reverse complement strand
GTGAAGGCTGTGAGTCGGCTCATCCAAGAGCAATATATCTGGTCTCCCTGAAAGTACGGAAGCTATAGAGACCAAACGCTGTTGTCCCGACGACAGTATCGTGGGTAATTTATCTTGCAGGTCAGAGATATCGATCTTTTCCAAGGTCTCTGCAGCCAGCCTTTCATGGTCTAGTCCAAGGTTCCTTGGGTAGAACTCGATTTCCTTTTTTACCGTCTTTTCAAAAAAACCCAGTTCAGGATCTTCCGGGGAGAACCCTATCTCTAACCCTTCGGGAACCTTCAGTTCTCCAGAATCTGGCTTATATAGCCCTGCCAGGACCTTCAAAAGAGTCGTTTTTCCAGACCCGTTCCTACCCATAACTGCATAATTCTTTCCTTCATCGAGGGATAGATCGACGGAATGGAGAGTAGGACTATCAGAATAACTGAAATGAAGGTTCTCAATCTTGACCTGCACCGTATTCACCCCCTAGTACTTCCAATTCCCAGCTGAACGGTATCTTGACGCCCTCCCTGTGAAGTTCCTTTTTCAAATCTTTTGGTCGTCCATCACACGATATCTTTCCATCTCTCAATAATATGATCCTATCTGAAAGACCTACTATATCTCTAAGATCATGTTCGGCGATCACTATAGAGGTCCCGTTCTGTTTTAATCTTCTGATCAACTCCAGCAGCATCTTTCTGTTGGTGTGATCCAAAGTTGAAAGAGGTTCATCGAATAGGATTATCTCGGGATGCGTAACCATGGTGGATAAAAGAGCGATCTTTGTCATCTCTCCGTGTGAGACCTCATCGATATCTTTTTCCAGAAGGTACTCAGCATCTAGAAACTTTGCAAACTCATGGATCTTAGATTCTATCTCTCGTCTTTCGTAACAGAGGTTCTCTAGATCGAAGGCAGCTTCCATTTTTACGTTCCTTCTGACTAGCTGTTTTCTCGGTTCCTGGAAAATAAGACCGATCCTCCCCTCGGTTTCGATCTTACCTTCATGTTTCAAGCCTTCACTTACTATACCTTTGATAGCTTTAAGGAGCAGGGTCTTCCCAGATCCGGGTCGACCACATATCACTGTAAGCTCATCAGTATCTATATTCAGATCTATATCGTCGAGGAGACGATCTCCCCTCTTATCCAATATCGAAAAAGAAGTGATATCAATCATGGCTGAGCTGTGGTACGAATCCCTGAAGAGCTTCAGCTAGAGGGATACCTATGGCAGCACCTACACCTGCTTGGACCAGATTTATAGGGAGTTCTATGAACAAGGCCGCGGGTACACCCTCGAAGTATGCCCTAGCTAGGGTATATCCAAATATCATGAATGGTGCTCCGATACAGACTCCGATCAACTTACTCTTCACGCTTTCTCCACTGAACTCTCCAACGAAGTAACCTTCCAATCCCTTAACGACTAAAGTTATCGGCGCATAAAATCCCCAACCTAATATTATATCGGCTGCTGCTGCACCGACGCCGCCGGCTAACCCACCGACGACACCTCCGAAAAGAAAAGCTGCTGTGAAGATGACTATCTCACCAAAATTCAAGTAGCCCTGGCCGAAGGGGATAGCTATAGCCATGGTTGCCACAGCTACTCCAGCTCCGAAAACTGCACTCAAGGCTACGG
Source organism: Thermoplasmata archaeon (assembly GCA_003551675.1). Taxonomy (GTDB): domain Archaea; phylum Thermoplasmatota; class Thermoplasmata; order Halarchaeoplasmatales; family Halarchaeoplasmataceae; genus Natronoplasma; species Natronoplasma halalkaliphilum. The sequence goes on along the minus strand of PUNG01000052.1, from coordinate 887 downwards.
TCCGGGCATTCAGTTTTTTTTCTAGATTCATCACTAACACATCGAATCCTTGAACAGTAAGTTCATATTAACATTTTTGGAGAACGAAAAACTTAGAGATCATCGGTGACCATCTCTCAAAGATATTCAGGATAATTTTTTAATTGTACCAGATAGAGTTCTTTCTCAAACCGATCTTTGAGATGAACTACATCCACATTTTACCCAGATGCATCTCAATCCCGGACCAACCGCTTCTGGAATACGAAGAGAAACAATACAACGAACCCTACCGTCCAGATCAACATCGCTATGATCAATGTGAGATCGGTTATACCGGGAAGAAAATCCAAGCCGAATCTTCCTCGATAAACTATTTCCATAGTTTCCAAGAAGATCATGTTAGGGTTCGCTAATACCATGTAACTCATCAAAACTTCATAATTGTAGCTGCCATATTCAAATCCGAACAAAATAGCGATCCCATCTTCTATGGCAGGATAGAATAAACTCAATATGAACCAAAAACCTAGCCCGCCCAGTAAAGACGTGACTGAACTGTCGGTCAATGTCGAAAGTATCGTTTGAAGGGTCAAAAAGAACACCAAAATGGCTAGGGATCCGAGGAAAAATGTCAGTACTAAATCAAGTGACGGAGGATCTCCCAGCATATACCACATCAAAGATATACTTATGGAATTGATCAATATGACGGGGATAGCTATAACAGAAAAGCTACCGATCAATTTACCAAGACCTATCTTCCATCTTTCTATGGGTTTCACTAGTAAGAAAAACAAAGAGTTTGTTTCCCTCTCCCCAGAGACACTGTCGAAGGATAAGGCTATGGCGATCAGCGGTAGAACCAATATCATTATGAATGTCATATTATTCAATGTGCTATCGAT
>PUNG01000039.1 GCA_003551675.1 Thermoplasmata archaeon | reverse complement strand
GCATCAAGTCCATGCTCCTGGGCGGGGCTTGCCTGGGAATGGATTTCCGGACAACCAGCCTTTTACACGCCGGCAATATCCTCAAGTACGTAATGCCGTACATGTGGCTCTACCGCTTTTTCGCCTGGATTGTGATGCCCCGGAAAAACCATGCCAAAAGCAGGGCCATTTTTGTCCGGGAAGCCCGCAAGCTAGGCGGCAAGGAATTCCGTAAATGGTATCGCCTGCTCATGAAGTTCCCCCTGTACCAGCTGGAACTCGAAAGCCCCATCCTGATGGAAATTCCAAAAATCTTCATCTCGGGCAGCCAGGACCACCTGTTTTTGAAACAGGTGGTGGGATGGACGGCCCGGGATGCCAACGCCGTCCTGCACATTATCGATGGCCAGGGCCATTTGTGCAATATCGAAAAGCCGGAGGAATTTAACCAGGTGTGTATCAACTACATCGATGGAAGGCAGTGGGAAAAAAACGCGGCAGAAGAAAAATCAGCGAAATCGGAGGAATCAGCGGGGAGGAATGACGCCCGCGTCGCTGTTGGGTAGGGGCGAATAACCATTCCCCGCATCAACACGCGCCCCGATGCGGCAACCACGGGCGAATGATTATTCGCCCCTACGAACTGCTGTCTTATTCATTGTTGCCAAGCAGCCGCGTAAACGGGTTCAACAACCGGATGCGATTGACCATATCCTGACGGTTGCCCGCCTGGTACTCCACATACGACTCAAACGGCACCATAAACCCCACGGAAACCATGTACACATCCAGGTCCTGCCTGAAATAATACGCGGGGAACATGGTTCCATCCTCGAAAAAATCACTGGACGTCAGGTTCACGCTTTCCTCGGGCCCCACCTTTATGGAACCGGTCCAGTACGAAAAGGAAAAATCGATGCGGCCGCCGTTGTCGAAGTGGTAAGCCGCGCCGGCGGCATAATGGTGCAAGTCCGGCATCGATGTAAGGTCATAGTATTTCTTCGGGTTCGCGCTTTCCCGGAACTCATACCCCGCGTGCAGGTCCACCCGTTCGGACAGGTTGTACTCGATGGCAAACCCCCAGTCCAGGGTGTCTTTCATGTACCGGTCCGTCACCAGACGCCGGTTGCCATACTCGTGCCCCGTAAGCTTGGCCATCTGCAGCAGCTGGATATCCTGGTCCATGTTCACTTCATCCTGCTCCCGGATCGACCATTCCGCCCACTTGAGGTCAAACATCAGGTGCAGACGGGATATCGGGCTGATCCGGATGCCGCCCTGCACCCGCTGGGGGAATTTCATCGTGGTGGTAACAACGCCCTTCTGGTACGGCACGGGATTTCTGGGAAGATCCAGTATCATGGAGGTCCTGCGCACCCCCCAGGGCCCCGAGTTGTTGTACCGCACCAGCCGCCGCCATTGCTCGCCGTAATTGATCTTAAAGGTCCCGTGCATGTCCGCCTTGATCTCGCTTTGATATACCAGGCCAAGGCCAAACCAGTCAAACGGCTCGTAAAGCACCCCCAGGTTATAGTTGGGCGTAAAGTCATTGCGCATATTGGCTTCCAGATTCCCGATCGCTTCATAGGGATGGAGGCCGCCGCCGTAAAGGGGATCTTCGTAATACAAATACGTCCACGGGGGGATGGCCATGCCTTCCGTTGCCTGGCCGAGCTCCCGCTGTATGGCGCCCAAATCGGTGGGGGACCGTATATCCGTGATCGACCCCGCCGCGGTCATTCCGGCGCCCACGCCAAAACCCACCGACAGGTTGTCCGTCACCTGCAGGCTTGCCGTGGGCGCCTGGTATATAAGGTGATTCAGGTAGGCCGCCTTGCCGCCGAACCGGGTGGGGTCGTCCTTGTCGCCGTGGTTGGCGCCGGTGGCATAAGGTGCGTACATCCCCGTGGCAAAGGTCCACCGGGAGTCTTCACCCCTGTGGGTCACGGCGGTCCGGGGCGAAATCGCGAAGTTGATGGGCTCGTTATAGATGGGAATAAACATCCGGCCGCTTTTGGCGCTGCCGCTGGCCTTGAGGTCCTCCTCGCGGCGGTCGCCCCAGCCCGGAAAGGCGCCGCCCCTGCCCTCGCCTTCTTTATACCGCTTCCCGAAAATCGGGTCCGCACGGTGGTCCCACTTTTCTGTATTCAACAAACCCGGGAAATCCGGGTTCCCCCGGAGCGTGTTGACCCTTTCGGTATGCGGGTAGGTCATGCCCTGGTTCCACCACGTCCCCTCCGGGACCTGGGACAGGCCGGCCGGGTTGTAATGGATAGACAAGGCCCCGGGCGGGCGGGCCGTGACGTTGTTGGCCATGGAAAGGGCGCGGGTGTCGATCGCCATCTGCTCAAACTGGCCCGCCTGCACCAGGGCCGGCCATGTCAGGCACGCCGCCGTCAACAAGACAAAAAACAGGACAAAACCCATCCCCCTTGCGCCCTTTATAACACCGGTGCAGCGCGCATCCTTTTTCATGCACTTTTTTTCCATGTATATAGGCCTTTTTGGCGGCTTTCGCACTGCGATTATCAGCGCCGGTCCAGCGAGAACGG
>PUNG01000054.1 GCA_003551675.1 Thermoplasmata archaeon | reverse complement strand
TCTTGTTACATTGGGGGAAAAGGCAGGTTATAGAACTCAGGAATTACGGGATAAAAACAAACGTGTAGAAGAGATATTGTTCACATCTGAAAGAAAAAGGATGACGACCATCCATGAGGACTCAGAAACAGGTAAACACATAGCTTACATGAAAGGAGCCCCTGAGATAGTTGTCGAAAGATGCACTCACATCTTAGAAGATGGGGAGAGGAAAGAGCTTACAGAAAAAAAGAAAGAGGAGATATTGAAACGTACTAAAAAATATGCTCAGGACGCCATGAGGGTACTAGCTTTTGCTTATAGATACGATCCACCTGTTAGTGTTGAGGAAGACATAGTTGAAAATGAGATGACATTTTTAGGTTTAACTGGAATCATCGATCCTCCACGACAAGAAGTTCCAAAAGCGATAAGGAGATGTAAAACAGCTGGTATCCAGGTAAAGATGGTAACTGGAGATAATTCCGATACTGCTAGAGCCATCGCAGAAAGCATCGATCTGACCGATAATCCACGTGTTATCACTGGTGAAGAGATGGATGGGATGACCGATGAAGAACTTAGCCAGGTCATCGAAGATGTAGATGTCTATGCAAGGACCCATCCCGGTAACAAATCACAGATAGTAAAAGCTCTTCAAGCCCATGGAGAAGTAGTTGCCATGACCGGTGACGGTGTAAACGATGCACCGGCAGTCAACCATGCAGATATCGGTATAGGGATGGGTATCAAAGGTACCGACGTAACGAAAGAAGCCAGCGATATGATCCTTCAAGACGATAACTTTGGAACTATCGAAAAGGCTATCGAAGGAGGAAGAAAGATATACGATAATATAGAAAAATTTGTCACATTCTTACTTTCAAGAAATTTCACCGAAGTCATACTTATAGCATCGATCTTGGGGTTCACTAGAAACTTCGCTCTACTACCGCTAGGCGCTATGCAGATCCTTTTCTTGAATATGATCGGGCAGACCGGTCCAGGTATGGGGCTCGGTGTCGATCCGGCTGACGAGGGTATCATGGATAGACCCCCTCGAGATCCTAACAGAGAACTGCTCAATAACAGGAATATCTTCATGATAGTGGCTATGGCTATAACCATGGTCGCCATGGCCACCGTCGCCTTTTACTATGGACTGACCAATGGAGATATAGATTTAGCTAGAACAATGGCTTTCACATCCATATCCGTGATGATAGTGGTCAATGCCTATAATTTCCGATCGTTAGACAAGACAATAGGTCAATTCAATCCTTTCAAAAATAAATTCATCATATTGGCCAGTCTGATAACCATACCCATGATACTTTTGACCTTGTACTATGAGCCTTTACAGGCAGTTTTCGGTAATGTACCTTTAGGAAGAACCGAATGGTTGATAGCAGGTGGAAGTGGACTAGCGACGATAGGTCTACTAGAGATGGTAAAAAGACTCACTAAGGTACTTGACCTGTGAAAAGAAAAAATTAACCCTAATCCTCGATAAATAGTATCGGATCTCTAGTTTCAACGATGATCTCCCTTTCAAGTTTACCTACAGCAAAGGGTGGATATATCTTTCTTAGTTCGTATTTTAGACCAGGTCTTCCAAGACTTGCGACCATGAAATCATACTTTTTTGATTCTTCGACTATCTCTTCGTGTGGTTTTACAGCGCAGGGTCTCAATTTATATTTCAAGTTTTTTTCTTCAGCAAAATCGTGTAGTTTTTTAAAGGTAGATTCTGTTTCAGACCCACCCCGAGTACTCAAAACCTCCAGCTTCCCGTCAAAATATTCTACCAACTCGATAGCCATATAACCTGCCTTTAAGGAATATTTACTCCCACTGCTGGGATGTAACAGTTTCTTAGGTTTTTTTATGTCAACGATCGAGTCGAAAACTAGAACAGGGATTGGACTGTGTTCAAGCACATGCAGACACGTATCCCCTATCTCATAGGTCTGGGTCCCGGATTTAGATTGAGTTCCCATAACGATAAGTTCTATGTTTTTTTCTTTAGCATAACGTATGATTTCTTTACTTGGAGTCCCCTTTCTGATGATCTTATTTATTTTATGGATACCCATATCATGGAGGATATCTACCCCATCTTGGATGGCCATTTTAGAAGATTTCTTTAGATCTTTCATAAGGATGTTTGTTATGGGGATATTTTTATCGCTTGTATTGATAACGTTCAATATGTGGTATTTTGCATCTGGAAAAGCATTAGCTGTGTATTTCATTGCATTTTTCATGAGTTGAGAGTCATCGGTTGCTATCAAGATAGCTTCAAACATATTGAATCATAAATTTATAGGTAATATATAAACTATTATCACTAAATTCTTTGAAATAAACTATGATGCGATTTTACTTCAAAAAATGGGAAAAAAGTTATTACTGTTCTATAAGATTTTGTTACATGGATGAAGATGAACTCGAAAAGGATATCAAGGATTTTTTGATTACTAGTATGTTGGATGAACTTTCAAAACCAGCTGTTTTAGAAGCAAAGGATTCAACGATCAAAGATATAAACGGAAAAGAATATCTTGACTGTTTTTCGGGAATATCAGTAATGAATCTAG
>PUNG01000124.1 GCA_003551675.1 Thermoplasmata archaeon | reverse complement strand
CCACATGATACCTCATGGTAAAAAGATTTACCCATCTCACGCTTTTTCAGATAATTTTGGTATGATATCCAGTATCAAATAAGTTATCAAAAAGAACGCACCGGCTAGTCCAAGTATTATCATCGTTGCTTGTCCGGGAGTCAGGTCGAGACCGATGGGACTGTACAGAGCTATAAGGGCTCCCAGGGATGCCACCAATAAAGCGCTCACCATAGTGTAGGAAATCGATATTATGGATTTCAATTCGAAATCCTTCTGGAACTCACCCCATCTATCACCGACGGTTTCTTTTTTTATCCGACTTGTCACGATAGCTCTCCGGTTTATGACAAGTATAGTGAAGAGTAAGAAAAATATCAGTAAAGCGAGTATCAAATTGATCAACAACGGCTCAATGTTCCTCTGTATGTATAGAAATGAAAAGATCGATAACAATATGCCGCCATCCATCATATCCGGTTTCTCGAAGTTAAGACCGACCACAGATATGATCCCACCTACCAACGGTAGAAACCATAAGCTCTGGATAGTAGGCACTAAACCTGCACTTATGGCGATGATTATGGTCGCCATCGATGCGATCAAGTTTTCTACGTTCATATCCCAGCTCTTCTTAAATATCGTTTCACCTCATCTAAAGCTGCTTCTAAAGGCTCGTACGGATTCCAGTCGATGACCACTGAATACTTCCAGAGCTCACTGATCAGATTTTCCCGTTCCATATTGAATACCCTCTCAGCGATGGGTTCGTAATCTTCATTGATCTTCTTTTCTATGTATAGTGGATTAGGTGATATCACCATGACGTCGAACTCTCTCATACATATATCTTCGATAGTACTTGTGATATCTTTATGGATCAATGGAGAGATGAAGATTATCATACTCCGGCTTGGGAAGAACCTTTTGAGTATCCATTTTGCATCGCTTGGTTTCCAGGTCCCACCTTTTTCAGATTTACTCAGGTATTTCATTATCTTATAGAATTGCTCCCGACCGGTCCCGGGATAGACCCAGTTTAAGAAATCACCCAAAACTATCACTCCGACCCTGTTTCGATCATCGAGTATACTCGAAGCAAGGCTCGCTGCTGCTCGGATGGATGATCTCATGGTGTTGTCCCTCCGAGTACCTATATTGCCTTCCTTCATAGCATCGACGACGATTATGACATCCCCAGACCTTTCCCCTTCATATTCGTTGGTTATAGGGTTCAGATTTCTTGCCGTCGCCTTCCAGTTGATCCTACGGATGTCATCACCGGGTAGATACTCCCTCAGTGAGAAGAACTCCGTACCGATACCGATATTGCTGGATTGTATGTTACCCAGCCAATTACGGGTATAATTCGGTCTGATCTTCACACTCTTTATCTTTTCTATACCGGGTAGGATGTTCAATTCTAACATGTTCTCTGCAGTCCATGATCTTGTGTAGAAGAAAAGTGGATCGATATATCTTACATCGATGGGACCTATTTCAGCCCTTCCTCTCAGAGGGCATTTTATCTCATATTTTATGGTTTTTGTTTCACCTTTTTCCAGTTCTATTATCTGATGGTTCGATCCTTCGCTGACTTCTACCCTATCCGGCAGATCATCTTTTATCTCTAGGAATTTAAGATGGTCCCCTTTGTTTACCACGTCGATCTTGACCCACATTGTACGTCCTTCATAGAGGTCAACCTCCTCCGATTCTCTGGAGATCTCTAGGTTGATATCATCTGGGGGATATCCTTTGAGACTCAACGCTAGTATTGCTAATCCGCCTATAGCTCCCATGAATACGATGGGGCTGTTATAGAGGGTTCCCAGGGTTAGGGAAAATGCGATTATGGCTATGAGATAAAACACGCATCTAGACTTCATTTACTTCACTTTAGGTACGGGTATGCTTTGTAGTATATCTTTGATGATATACTGTGGATCCACTCCTTTTATAGCGGGGCCTGGCTTGAGTACCAATCTGTGAGAAAGTCCTTCTTTTGCTATAAACTTTACATCGTCTGGAACAACGAAGTCTCTACCTCTTAGGGCCGCGTTGGCCATGGATAGCTTCATCAAAGCTAGACTTCCTCTAGGACTAGAACCCACTTCTACGTCTCTGTTTTCCCTGGTCTTCTGGACTATCTGAACTATGTATCTTTTGATATCGTCATCCAGATATACATCTTCCACGGCCCTCTGCATGTTGACCAGCGTTTCCGGGTCGATTATCCTTGAGATATCAACATCGTCTGTTTTTCTATCTTTTCTTCTTTTAAGTATCTCGACTTCCTCTTTTTTATTGGGATATCCTACTTCCAATCTGATGAGGAACCTATCCATCTGTGCTTCTGGAAGTGGATAAGTTCCCTCGTATTCTATAGGATTCTGGGTAGCGATCACTATGAACGGTTTTTGTAACTTGTAAGTCTCACCTTCAAGGGTCGTTTGTTTCTCCTGCATGGCTTCCAGCAGTGCCGCTTGAGTCTTAGGAGGTGCTCTGTTGACTTCATCCGCCAGTAAGATATTCGTGAAGATGGGACCCTTCCTCATCTTGAATTTACCTGTATTCCTATCATATATAGATGAACCAGTTATAT
>PUNG01000017.1 GCA_003551675.1 Thermoplasmata archaeon | reverse complement strand
CAGGAAGGAGAAACTCAATATGAGAATGACAGCGAGGTTCTGCATTTTATGCAGGACTACCTAATTTACTTCCAAAGGAGTGATTTAAATGACTGATGCATTGAGAGCATCCGGCACTACGTTTAAGCGTAAAAACGGAACGGACACTTGGGATGAAATAGGTGGCGTTCATGATATTTCTGGACCGTCACTGGAGGCAGACAGCATTGAGGGAACAGCGCACGATTCCCCTGATGGATTTCGCGAGCATATCCAGGGAATGAAAGACGGTGGCGAGGTCACATTGGAATTGCGGTTTAATCCTGATAATAGTAAGCACAAAGACTTGCTACAAGACTATGTTGACGGCGACAACCACGATTACAAAGTGGTATTCCCGGATGATGACGAAACTGAGTGGGAGTTTGAAGCACACATTACCAGCTTTGAGACGTCAGCAGCTTTTGAAGATGACCTGACAGCAAGCGTCACGTTTAAGGTAAGCGGCAAACCAACCATTGACGGGGTGAGCTAATGAAACCAATAACCATAGAACTTGACAAAGAGCGCAGTTTACTACTGGACCTAAACGCAATGGCGGAGTTTGAGGATGTTACCGGAAAGAACCTGTTTCAAATCGGCAGTAACTTCTCCGCTAAGGATTTTAGGGCTTTGCTGTGGGCTTGCATGTTGCACGAGGATGAGGAGCTGACACTTAAAGACGTGGGGCAGATGATACATCCCGGCAACATGGAATACATCCAGAATAAAATCACGGAAGTCTATGACAAGCAAATGCCCGACTCGGAGGGGAAGACGGCAAAAAACGCGAAACGGGCGGCTGGTCAGCAATCGAGCTAATCAGCATCGCCCGTTATGATTTTAAGCTGAGCAAGCAAGAAGCACTTAGGTTGACATTAAAAGAATTTTCCGCGATAGCAGAGCGCCGGCGGTTGGAAGTCGAGAAAGAGGACTCACGCACGGCGCTTATTTGTGCAGTGATTGCTAACAGTAACAGGAGTAAAAAAGGCAAGAAATTCAAGCCAGAAGATTTTATGCCTAAATCACGAGAAAAGCGTGACGACTGGCGGTCACAGCTTAAATATGTGGAGATGCTGAACGTGGCAATGGGTGGAGTGGATAAGAGGAGTGGTGATAAATGAGCCTTGGCAGATTATTTGTATCGGTAGGAGCTAACACGCAGGAATTTCAGACCGCCATGCAAGGTATGCAACAGCGGTTACACGCTACCGGGGATAGAGTGGGAAGAACTGGCAGGAGTATGACCAAGTGGGTTACCGGACCTATCGTGGCAGCAGGTGCGGGGATTGTAGGACTGGCAAGCAAAACTGCAAACTATGCTGACGAGGTGCTGGATGCAAGAGACGCCACCGGACTCTCCACCGATTCCATACAAAGATGGCAGCACGTATCCAAGCAGGCCGGAGTTAGCACCGATGCTATGACCGATGCTGCTGGAAGACTAAACCGCGAGTGGTCACAAATACAGGACGGCTCTGGGCGGTCTGCCGAAGCAGTTGAAGACTTAGGCTTATCTGTAGAAGACCTTGACAAGATGGATGCTGACCAGCGATTTAACGAGATAGCCGGAGCCTTAGCCGATATTGAAGACCCTGCTGAGCGTGCACAAAAAGGTTCCGATTTATTCGGCAGGCGCTGGGAAGAGATTGCACCTGTTTTGGCAGACGGCTCAGATGAGTTGGAAGAAATGAAAGATGCTTATGACGGTGTAATTGACGAGGATGAGTTGGAAAAAGCAGACGAGTTTAGGCAGAAGTGGGAGGACTTAAAAGAGCAATTTGAGGACTTGGTGCATGAGTTAGGCGTTGAGTTAATACCGCTGCTCAAAGAACACCTATTCCCGTTTATCGAGGATGAGTTAGTGCCTGCTATTCGTGACTTTGCGGACCGCATCAAAGATGTTGTTGACTGGTTCATGGACCTTGACCCGATGGTGCATAAAATTATCGGCGGCGTTGTGTTGCTTGGCGCCGCACTCGGTCCGGTCATGATGATACTCGGTCCTATTATCAAATTAGTCAGCGCGCTTATTCCGCTGGTAATGGGACTGGGCAAAGCTATAATGTTCTTGCTCTCCCCAATAGGGTTGAAAATCCTTGCCATTGCTGCCATAGTAGCAGCCATAGTAGCTCTTTGGTACTACTGGGAAGAAATATGGGATATGATTGGCAAGAAGTTAGATGACGCGGTTGAATGGATTTCAGGCCTTGTTGATGACATAGTTACCTTTTTCTCAGAGCTACCAGGGCGCGTATGGAGATGGTTAACCGACCTCTGGGGCCGCTTCACACAATGGCTCAAGGATATTTGGGGTGCAGGAACCGAGGGCATCTCAAGCCTGATTGACAGCGTTGTCGGCTTTTTTGCCGACCTCCCCGGCAGGGTTTGGGAGTGGCTCACCGACCTCTGGGATAGATTTACCGGGTGGATTGGCGACATGCAGGACCGCGCCAGGCAGTTTGGCAGTGACATCCTGGAGACCATAGTTGGCTTTTTTGCAAGCTTACCCGGTCGAATATGGGATTGGCTCACTGACACCCTTGGCAACCTGCGTGACTGGGGCAGCGATATGGTATCGGAAGCT
>PUNG01000131.1 GCA_003551675.1 Thermoplasmata archaeon | reverse complement strand
GAGCTCACGGTAAGTGTAGACGGAGAAGGCACGGTGGAGATCGACCCAGAACAAGAGGAGTACGAAGAAGGTACTGAAGTGACTTTAACAGCGGACCCGTCCGAAGGCTGGTATTTCGTTGAATGGACAGGAGACTACGAAGGTACCGAAGACGAGATCACCATAGTGGTGGATAGCGATATGAACATAACAGCGGTCTTCGAAGAGGAGGAAGAAGAACCACCAACATACGAGCTCACGGTAAGTATAGACGGAGAAGGAACGGTGGATATCGACCCAGAACAAGAGGAGTACGAAGAGGGTACGGAAGTGACTTTAACAGCGGACCCGTCCGAAGGCTGGTATTTCGTAGAATGGATCGGTGCTCGTGAAGGAACGGAAGTAACCATAACCGTAACTGTAGATGAGGACATGGAGATCACAGCGGTGTTCGGAGAAGAAGATGAAGAAGAGGATGAAGATGGGTTCTTATCAGATTACTGGTGGCTCTTACTTCTGATACTGATCCTTATCCTGATCATAGTCGTGATCATCATGAAGAAAGAGGAAGAAGAAGACGGAGAAGAAGACGGAGAAGAAGACGGAGAAGAAGATGGAGAAGAAGACGAGGAAGAGGACGAAGAAGAAGACGAGGAAGAAGACGGAGAATAATTCAAACAGTTTGGACCTCTCAATATAGTATGAAGTAGAATTTAGTAGCGAGGGCAACGCTAAGGGTGTAGTGCCTTTTCTGTTTTTAGAGTAAACTTTTTTTAGGTCGCTCATTGTATTTAAATGCAAAATTAGAAACGCAAATATTATATCCTATGTTATCCTTTTATACTAATCTAGAGGTGAACAAAATATGTTCAGATCAAAAATGAATTATGTAAAAAAACTGATGGCTTTGTGTTTGGCGAGCTTTTTATTGATAAGCGTAGTAAGTATTGCTTTTGGTGCTGAAAGTTTCGCCGAAGGTTTGGAAGATGAAAGGGTGCATGACCAGTCTGATCTAGTGGTCGAAGAGTACGATGAAGATAGGATTGTTGATGGAAGCGGCGGGCAGATACATGTTTCAACGCCCATATTTGATTGGAATGACTTGAATGACATACGCAACAATTTAGATTTTTCATTTACATTGATGAATGATCTAGATGAGAACAGTCCAGGATATGACGATTTGGTAGGTACAGAAGAGGGATGGGAACCCATCGGTGAGTTTGACGCAGATCAACCGGAATTGAGGTTCACAGGAACCTTTGATGGGAACGGACATGAGATAATAGGCTTATACATAAACAGATCTAATCAAAATAACATAGGCCTTTTCGGATGCATAGATGATGGTGCGCTCGTAGAGAATGTAGGTCTCGTTGATAATGAAGTCGTTGGACAGACTCATGTAGGTGGACTAGTGGGACGGAACAGAGCTTCGGTTAATAATTCATATGTGACCGGAGTAGTAAGAGGGCACCAGTTTGTTGGTGGACTGGCGGGACAAGTATATTCAGGAACAACATCCAACTCCTATGCTACTGGAGATGTGACCGGAGACGCGTCCGTAGGTGGACTCGTAGGATATAATCTGTATGGTGATATCACAAACTCTTATGCCACAGGTGCAGTAGAAGGCGAGGAATATATAGGCGGGCTCGTAGGGCAAAACCGGGGACTGTCCTTTAGTGGTAATTTCATATCCAATTCATACTCTACTGGAAACGTAGTAGGCGAGGATGATGTAGGTGGTCTCGTTGGACACAGTTATAATAATGCTACTGTGTCTAACTCTTATGCTACGGGATCAGTCACCGGAGATAATAACGTAGGTGGACTTTTAGGACGTAATCTATACTATGAATGGGAAGATACTTTTTCGCCAAGCTATGTTACGAATTCTTATTCAACCGGGGTTGTGAGCGGAAACGATAATGTAGGTGGATTGGTGGGATTCAACGATCAGAGTATAGTTTACAATAGTTTCTGGGATACTGAAACATCTGAAATTGAGGTAGGGATAGGAGAGGGTGATCAAGATGGTGCAACCGGCAAGACAACTGTTCAGATGAAAGATGTTGCTACCTTTACAGACCTTTCAACCGATGGTTTAGAAGAACCCTGGGATTTCTACGGCGATCCAAACGACGATGAAGGTGATGAAGACTTTTGGAATATGCACCCCATCTTCAACGACGGATATCCGTATTTGACCATCTTCCCATACACGATCCATGATTGGTGGGAATTAGATGCAGTCCGTAACAACCTTGATGGAGACTACTTATTGATGACCGATCTCGATGAGAACAGTGCGGGTTACGATGAGTTGGTAGCCACTGCACAAGGTTGGGACCCCATCGGAGAAGAAGATGATGCATTTACAGGTACCTTTGAAGGTAATGGTCACACGATCTCGGACCTTGATATAGACAGGCCTGCAGAAGAGTATGTAGGTCTTTTTGGTTATACCGAAGGTTCTCAGATAATGAATATCAATCTTGTCGATTTTGAAGTCACTGCGGCAGGTAGAGCTGGTGGGCTCGTCGGTCTTAATGAAGGTTTGATAACGCACTCATCCGCCAGCGGCAGTGTTGAAGGGATAGATCTGTGGTACAACGGTGTTTTGGTCGGGCGAAATCAAG
>PUNG01000001.1 GCA_003551675.1 Thermoplasmata archaeon | reverse complement strand
TGGTTGTTCCTGTGGTGGTTGTTCCTGTGGTGGTTGTTCCTGTGGTGGTTGTTCCTGTGGTGGTTGTTCCTGTGGTGGTTGTTCCTGTGGTGGTTGTTCCTGTGGTGATTCTTTTCCATCTCCTTTCCTCTTCATCAAGATCACCACAAGTACCAATGCTATCACAACAACAGCTATTATCGGTATGATCCACAATAACATACCATCATCGTCTACCTCGTCGTCATCGTCTACCTCGCCGTCATCGTCGTCCGGTGGCACTTCTCCATTATCATCATCCGGTGGTGTTTCGCCGTTATCATCGTCCGGTGGTACTTCTCCATTACCTGGTTCTTCATATCCTGGCGGATACTCAGCATCAGGGCCCGCCATATCTATCTCCAACTTACTTTCATCTCGGGCATATACTTCAGAGATCAAAAGGTCTTCTGGTTCACCGATCTGTTCTCTTGTAAATACGATGGTCAACATAGAGGTCCCTGCACCATGTGTGGGTGGTTCGAAATGATTTACGTGACCTCCTCCATTATAGAACCTCTCTGCGAACATCTCGCATTCGCCATCTTTATAGAATATCTCATAGGACCCACCACCGGAGCACTTCAAAAATATCTCGTAATCGATACTAGGACTGTCGGTGATGGTACCTAGCACTGTGAGCTCAACGTATACCCAGTCCTCGTCTTCAGATACTTCGACCTTGACTATATCCAACTGAGGATTCTCGACGAGTGTCCAGTCATCTTCGGTTACAAAACGCATAACATCGCCCGTATTATCCGTAACCACATCGCTGTAGGGGATATACTCGTCATCATTATCGTTTTCCTCATCGTCGTTTTCCTCATCGTCGTCTTCCTCATCGTCTTCTTCCTCATCGTCTTCTTCCAATTCTTCTATCGCAACTGAAAACGTATACTCTGCACGCGAGTGTATCCCCATGGACGCCCAAACTGTTTCCACTTTGAGATACCAATGATCAGAGTCCATTTCAGAGGATACGGGATGTTCGTCACGACTTATGGTCCCTCCTGATGATTGTAAACTCAATTCTTGGCTCCTGTCAGGATTGAAGAGAATCAGATGGTGTTCGTCATAATAGGCACTAGGTGACTCCGAACTGAACTCCAACTCGATCAAAGAGCCGGATTCTACGTATATCTTATACATGTCAGCTCTATCAAGGTCACCCAATCTTCCCTCGTAATCACCTTCATCTATCTCATAAGCCTCGTCGAAAGTACTCGGTGCGTCACCACCACTGCCCGCATCGTTCTGATAATCTATGGAAACCGTAAAAGTGTAATCTCCGTCACTATCACCATAGCGTTTTTCTATCCCGATATACCAGTAATCAGGCTCGGTTTCATAAGCTAGTAAATAGTCAAAACTATATGAAGAACCTCCTGATGAATATCTACCGAGCAATTCTTCGCGATTTGGGTTGTAAAACGTCAAAGTTTGGTCGCTGGGCGCTTCGGATCTGAATTCTATCTCAACTATCGAACTTGGACCTAATTCTATCTTATACATATCTTTTTCATCTAGATCCTTTAACATGCCTGTGTGTTCACCTTCTTCGATCTCGTAGGCTTCGTCGAAATTATCTGGCACGTCACCGCCGCTGCCCGCATCATCTTGAGAACCTATAGTGACCGTAAAAGTGTAATCTCCGTCGCTGCCTGTATACCTTTTTTCTATACTGATATACCAATGATCCGTTGGAGTTTCATAAGCTAACCCATAATCATCCTCATATGCAACATTCTGGGAAGAGTCTAGACGGAACACTTCATCACGGGTAGGATTGTAAAATCTCAATCTCTGTTCACTGGGCGCTTCGGATCTGAATTCTATCTCAACTATCGAACTCGGACCTAATTCTATCTTATACATATCTTTTTCATCTAGATCCTTCAACATGCCTGTGTGTTCACCTTCTTCGATCTCATAGGCTTCGTCGAAATTATCTGGTACGTCACCGCCGCTGCCCGCATCGTTCTGATGATCTATAGTGACCGTAAAAGTGTAATCTCCGTCACTGCCAGTATACCTTTTCTCTATGCTTACATACCAATGATCGGGGCCAGAATCATAAGCCAATCCATAATCATCATCTTCTATAGCATTATTTGAGGAGTCCAAACGGAAAACTTCTCCACGAGTTGGATTGTAAAATCTCAATCTCTGTTCACTTGGAGCGTTGGTACTGAATTCTATACCGATGATCTGACTGGGTTCTAACTCAAAGGTATAGAAATCCACATCGTTATCTTCATCTAGAGTACCAGACCATTCACCCGGTACTTGAATTTCAGTTGCCGTATCAAAATCGTCTCCTTGTCCTAGCTCTTGAGCCTCCATCAATGCCGGTACCGCCAGCAGTAATGAAAATGCTATCACAGCCGCTAAATACTTTCCCAATTTCATATATTTTCACCTATACTCTATCATATATACTTCATATCTATATATGTTTTATGTTGATATAGATTTTTCTATAATTTTATTATAGGAGAAAAAAGAACCGTTGAAGGAGGGGCCTTCAGGGTCAAACTATATAAATAACCCCCTCTCTCCTCTGGTTCAAGAGAGGAATTAGTAGCATGAGCGACGATAAACAAAGATTCAAAAAGATGTCTTTGGACAGAGATACCCTCTCTGCTCTTGAAGCCATCGATTTTGAAAAACCAACCGAAGTGCAAAAAAAGTCGATTAAACCCGCATTAAAAGGAAACGACATGATAGTTCAGGCCCGAACAGGATCAGGGAAAACTCACTCTTTTTTGATACCTATCTTTGAGGATATAGAAGGTGACAAGGGTGTAGAAGCCATCGTACTGACCCCGACTAGAGAGTTAGCACAACAAGTAGAAAAAGAAGCTAGAAACATAGGAAAACATCACGACATCAACACCTTAGCGATATACGGTGGTTCTAGCATAAACCGTCAGATCAAACAACTACCTAAAACTTCATTCGTTGCTGGAACCCCTGGTCGAGTCATGGACCTGATGAGGAGAGGCAATCTCAAACTTGATAAATTAAGTTTCTTCGTTTTAGACGAAGCTGATAGGATGCTCGATATGGGATTTTTGGAAGACATACAGTGGATAATGTCAAGGACTCCTAAAGAAAAGCAGATCATGCTTTATTCCGCGACGATGCCCTATAAGATAGTCAAGTTAGCCAATGAGTATATGAACGATCCCGTAGAACTGAAGCTCAGCGAGGACGATATATCCGCTAAAGGCGTGAGTCAGCACTATGTATCTGTTGGAAGGAGAAACAAACTCTCCGCCCTATCTTCACTTTTAGACAACGAACCCGGGAGATATCTTATTTTCTCTAACACCAGAAAATACACGCAGATACTCGCGGATAGACTGAGAAATTATGGATACAAAGCCCACTCACTGCATGGAGATATGAGCCAATCCGCTAGAACAAAAACCATGAATAAGTTCAAAGAAGGAAAGATCGATATATTGGTTTCTACGGATGTAGCCTCTAGAGGGATCGATGTAGACGATATAACGCATGTGGTCAATTATGATATTCCAAAGTATGAGAAGGACTACGTACATCGTATCGGAAGAACCGGAAGACTCGATAAAAAGGGAAAAGCCATAACATTTGTGAGTAGAGATGAGATGGAATTCCTTGAAAGGATCGAAGAGTTCTTGGAATCTGAGATAACCAAACTTGAAATAGAGGAAGAAGGCAGGGTAAAACACAGAGTAGATTACCATCACCATGCTGATCTATTTGGTATGGTTGCCTTTGAATTTTCTTTGAACGGCGGGTCCATGACAAGATGGGACCTAGAGAAAAAGATGAAAAAATACGGGATAAAACCCGAAGAAGCCACTATCAAAGATCTGAAAGAGGACGAAGGCATAGTCGAAGTCGTAGAATCCAAGGCCGAAAGGATCCCTAGGATGGATTTCTTCGACAGTGTAAAATTGCTTGAAAGAGATCCAAGGGAAAAATGACGATCTTTTCAACGGTCTAGTGCCAGATCTACGGCTTTAAGGGAATGTATCTTTGTAGTATCGAATAGAGGTACATCCAAGTCTTTTTGATCCACGATCATAGGGAGTTCGGTACAACCCAAAATAACACCTTGGGATCCCCGATCTTTGAGAACATGTATCACATCTAACAGAAATTTTTTAGAATCTTCCTTCAATACACCTTTACAAAGCTCATGGTATATGATATGGTGTATCTTCTCCCTGTGATCTTTAGAGGGAACCACTACTTTTAACCCGTATTTTCTTTCCAATCTCATCTTGTAGAAATCCTCTTCCATAACATATTTCGTACCCAAAAGGATCACTTCACTGACCTCTTCTTTCTCGATGACTTCGGCCGTAGCATCAACTATATGGAGTAAAGGCAGATCGACTTTTTTTTCTACTCTTTCAGCCAACTTGTTCATGGTATTCGCACAGATCAGAAGAAGTTCAGCACCCGAATATTTTAAACCCCGTCCCGCACCGACTAGCATATCTTCTAACTCATTCCATTCACCCTTATTCTGAAGCTCTACGATGTCCTGAAAGTTAAAAGAATATATCACCATCTCTCCTGAATGATTTTCGCCAAGTTTCTTTCTGAAGGCCTCGTTGATGGTGCGATAATATTCCAAAGTGGACTCCCAACTCATACCTCCGATCAACCCAATAGTTTTCATGCCATGAGTAAATGGATATCGAGTTAAGTTTTTTTCTCTTCAAAAGAAGGAAAGGGATCATAAAAGTATATAATGTCCCCCGCTTACCTTATCTTGTAAACATGATCAAGAAAGGAGACAAGGTCGTCCTGTGGAAAACTGATGGTGCAACACTTGTAGATGTAGATGAAGAGACAAAGAAGATACCCGGGATCGGAATCATAGACACAAGAAGATTTGTAGGAAAAGATTGGGGCACCGAGGTCGAACTAGGTAGAGATAAATATCGTCTCTTACAACCGGCGATAAAAGATGCACCTAAGCTGATCAAAAGAGAGGCTCAGATCGTCCTCCCACGTATAGCAGTACAGATAGCTTTTTACTGCGATATAACCTGCGGAAAGAGAGTGGTAGAAGGGGGTGCCGGCTCCGGTATGATGAGTGCCGTGCTAGCCAACATGGTAGGACCTGAAGGTGAACTCGTAACCTACGAATTGCGGGAAGATTTCATACGAACCGCCCGAACTAACCTTGAAAAACTTGGCGCTGCTGAAAACTGGAAATTGGTAAAAGGCGATGTGACCAAAGATGTGAAGGAAAGAACGGTTGACGCGTTCGTGGTGGATATACCCGAACCCTGGCAAGCATTGGATATGGCGGGAGAGGCTCTAAAAAATGGAGGATTTTTTGCCGGTTACGTACCTTCAACGAACCAATTAGAAAGAACAGTAAAAAAGATGAGAAAAAATGGGTTCATAGATATAAAGTCCTTTGAAAGCCTAGAGAGAGATATGGTGATAGGAGATAGAGGTGTCAGACCGTCCTTCGATATGTTGGGCCATACGGGTTATGTAGCCGTAGGAAGAAAGACGCACTGAGCAAAAGAGATCATAAATCAGAGAGGAATCTCACCGTTTTATTCACGACGATCTCCTGCTGTTCTTCTCGAGTCAGTGTAGCTTCATGATCACCCCTTTGCTCACCGTACCAACCAAATTGAGCATGATTGGCGCCTTCTATTTTAACAAAGGCAGTATCTTCTGGAAGTTTATCCTTTCTCTTTTCGATATCCTCTACCGTGGTAACACCGTCTCGGGTCCCATAGATAGATATTACTGATATATTTTTCCTGGAGATATCTTCATCTGGATAGGATGCCCAAAAAACCAGTCCGTCTACATCTTCTTCTACAGCGAACCTAGCAGCCATTACACCACCTAAAGAATGTCCTCCTACGGCCCAGTTTTCCACGTCAGGATATCTTTCAATCACCTCGGCCGCGGCATCTCGACCGAAAAAAGCAAGATTCAAAGGCATTTTTTCTATCACCACCAGAAAACCTTCTGCCGATATTTCACGAGCAAACGGTGCGTAAGATCTGTGATCGACACGACCACCCGGATAGATCACAAAGGCAGTATCGAATTCTTCACGTCTCGGTTCGAAAGTCAGTCGGTCTGAAGATACACTCACAACGACTTCTTCATCGGATTCCAAAGCTTCTAGGGCTTCATCCATGGGCCCTAAAGGTGTCAACGCCCAGGTCAAAAAACCTCCGACTATCAATAAAAATATAATGGAAGCTATAACAAGAACCGTCCGAGTCTTTGAAACGGTTATCCATTCTTTCAATCCTGCTACTCCCAGTTCGATCACCTATGATAAGAAAGAAAGCGCCCCGGCCGGGATTTGAACCCGAGTCGCAGCCTCGACAGGGCCACATGATGGGCCACTACACTACCAGGGCAAGATGTTCAGACAAGTAAAACGTATTTTGTATTAAAATCTTACTGTTCGTAGACCATGAAAATTGCCAAAAATATAATACCCTCTTCTTTAACTACCTTCCAAGAATGAACCCTATAATAAAATTGATCAGACCGATAAACTGCTTGATGTCCTCGCTGAGCATACCAATCGTGATGATAACTCTGTTCGGATTAGACATAGATCATTCCAACTTATTGGTCAGCGTTGTCGGTATGCTCACTGTATTCTTTTTCACAGCCGGAGGCAACATACTCAACGACTACATGGACAGGAAAACGGACGAGATCAATCACCCTGACCGGCCCATACCATCTGGATCCATAAAGCCAAAAACGGCTTTGGTATTATCCGGAGTCATGTTCAGTTTCAGTGTTATCCTACCTTTTTCGCTTCGTCTTTTCTTACCCATAACCATAGTCATCTTGGGCGTTATATTGATGATGGCCTACGAATTTCGTCTCAAAAAGAAAGGCCTGGCGGGAAACCTTACCGTATCGATATTGACCGGCATGCTTTTCCTATTCGGAGGCGCCATATACGAAGAAATTTACCTACCTGCGCTGCTAGGTAGTTTGGCACTCTTATCTACGGTAAGTAGAGAGATAATGAAAGATATACAGGACATCAAAGGTGATCTAGACAGGAACACGTTCCCCATGAAGGTAGGACCGGAACTTGCAAAAAGAACGGCGTTCGTGTTTGTAGTCTTAGCGGTAGTATTATCACCGTTCCCATACATATTGGGTTTTTTACCATTGACTTATCTCTTGATAGTCATATTCGCAGATATAATCTTTATATATTCCCTCTTATTACTTGAATCTGCAGAGAAGACGCAAAAGTACATAAAATTGGCTATGGCGGTCGCTCTGGTAGCATTCCTTATAGGAGGACTAACATGAATGTGATGGATTATCTACTAAAAAAGATTGACAAGGAACCCGTGCACATGGGTTTGATCGACCCCAACGAACAAAAACCTAAGGAATCGGGAGAGTTGGCAAGGATATTAGAAAGTGTTGGAAGCGATGCGATAATGGTCGGCGGGTCCACGGGGATCACGAAGAAGAATCTCAACGATACCGCTAAATCTGTAAAGGACAATACAGATATCCCTGTGATTCACTTCCCAACGAACGCCACCGCTATCTCCCCTCATGTAGACGCCATATATTTTATGAGCATGTTGAATTCTAGAGACCTAGATAAAGTTATAGGACAGCAGGTAAAAGGCTCGCTTTCCGTAAGAAAGCTAGGCATCCAACCCCTGCCCATGGGTTACGTGATCGTGGAGCCAGGGATGACAGTAGGAGAAGTAGGAAATGCGGACCTTATACCCAGAAACGATCCGGATATAGCACTGAGTTTTGGACTAGCAGCCCAATATTTAGGCATGAGGCTTTTTTACTTAGAAGCCGGTTCTGGTGCGCCAGAACCCATTCCACTCGAGATGGTTAAGACGTGCAAAGAAAACCTGGACATACCTGTATTCGTGGGCGGAGGTATCAGAGATCCTGACCAGGCAAAAAAGATGGCCCAGGCTGGAGCAGATGTCATAGTAACTGGAACAGTCATAGAAGAGGATTCGGAAGTAGAGAGGAAGCTGAAAAGGATGATCCGTTCCATAAAGCAGGTCTAGATCATCACTTACTGGTAAAAACAGTTATATATTTTAGTTATCTGTGGACTTAGATGACCATCTTCACAGCCCGGTGATGTAGTGGTCAATCATATGGGCCTTTGGAGCCTGTTACGGCGGTTCGAATCCGCCCCGGGCTATCTTTTTATGATCATTGAAGATTTTCAAGATCCGTAGCAGGCATGGTCAAAGTCTTCAAATTATTGTCCGTGTTGAGCGGCATCAGTGCTTGCGTTACCGAAACAAACGATGGGGCTTCTACGAAAGATAAAAAATCGTACTTGCCTTCAAGAGAGTACTGCATCACGACCGTTCCACCGTTCTCTTCTATTCTTTTTTTTACATCCCTGCCTACGCTCTCTATTACCTCTGGTTCGCTCTCTGCACCTTTTTTTCCTTCCCAGTTGGAAAGAATGATAAATTTTGGCATATTCTCTATTGATTATGGGATACAAGGTATATATATTTGATTATGCTTAGAAATTTTCTATGTTAGTTGCTGGCATGGTCAGTGTCTTCAAATTATTGTTCGTATTAAGCGGCATCAGTGCCTGTGTGACCGAAACAAACGATGGGGCTTCTACGAAGGAAATAAAATCGTACTGGCCAAGCAGAGCGTACTGCTTTATAACCTTTCCACCGTTCTCTTCTATTCTTTTTTTTACATCCTTGCCTACAGTATCTATCACGTCTGGTTCGTTTTCCCCTCCCTTTTTTCCTTCCCAATTGGAAAGTATCACAAATTCCGGCATTTTATCACCTAGAGAATATCGACCATATATATCTAATTAATGGGTCAAAACAAGAAAATCAGATCTTGCTATCTTTATTTGACTTAATTATTTTAGTTGAAATCTTTAAGCTTAATTTAAAACGTTTATGTGTTAACTCACGGTTATTCTTTTATTGTTTTAAACCACTTTATCATCAGTATCTTAATTATTTTAGTTTTTTCCATCAATCATTAAAAATAACGATTTATTCTTAACAAAGGTTATTCGTTTTATGTTAAAAACCACCTTTTACACAATATCATAATTATTTTAGTTAGTAGCGTTAAATCTAAAAAATAACCTTTTTTCATTAACGAATGGTTGATTGTTTTTTACACAAAACCGACGAAAAATACGAAAAGTCCATAGAATGTCTTTTTTTAGACGTAGGGGGTACCCTCTTTGAGGAAAAAATGATGAAAGATCGGGTACTTTGATTTTTTGTGAGGAAGAATTACAAACATTTAAATAAGGAATGACGAAGATGTCGGAAAATGTTACTAATGCGACGTTACCTTTAAATAGGAAAACAAAAGATGTCGGAAAACATATTGTAAATAACGACATGAAATTTTCTCCGCCGAAAACGGTTTTTCTATTTTTTCACAAAACACCAAATTGTTCAAATATTAAATTTTTAAAACTATAACTGTTTTTACTTAAATAATAAAACTTTAAGGTTTTATCGTGGTTTTTGGTATTGGAATAAAAACCAAATATAACGCTCAGTTTTAAAAAATTTTAACATATTGTTATGTTTTAATTTGTAACGCTTAAATGATTTTTATGATTGTGTGTTAAAAAAACAATACTGTGCTCGATCTAAATCAACTTATATCTTACTTTTTTTTCGTCGATTTCAAGTAAACCTAGCTCGTCGTTCCCTGCAGGACCCGGATTCATAAATATAGTTCCATCTTTCTCCAAGACACCCCTATGTTCATGAACATGACCGCTTAGAACGACCCGGGGTTTGTTTTTTTCGATGACAGGTAAAAGTTCTTTACTACCTATATGTTTTCCCTTGGAAGCTTCGTCCAGATAACCGTAAGGTGGTTGATGAAATACGTAAACATCGACTCCTTCCGATCTATCTCTAAAAACATCTACTTTGTCTTTGGAATAGTTAGACCCCGAGAGCCCCACGAAGTCGATGCCCGCCTTCTTCACCACTTTCAGTTCGATGTAATCGTTATCGGTCTCGTGATAAGCAAGTTCTACACCTGCGGGATCACAGTTGCCAAGCACACCAATAACATCGGTGGGCATATTCTCCAAGATCTTAACCGCCTCCTCTTTATCACCAAAATGTGTTATATCTCCACATATCACTCCTAAATCAGATCCATACTTATGGTGAGCCGCCTTTATCTTATTCAAGCATCTCATAGAACCGTGGATATCGGATATAACAAGTAGTTTGAGTGACATATGATACAAAAAAGAACACACTTTTATAATTCCTTTCCTTTGAGACCCCTGAATCAAGATGGTCGGCATACTCAAGGATAAAAAGATAGTGGTCGAAGATAAAAAAGAAGCCAGCAGACTTTACAACAAAGGTTTTTTTGGCCACCCTCAGTCAGGCAACATCCTCGAGTTGAATATCTACGAAGGTCTATATCTTTTGGACTCTGACCGACTCGAAATAATGGATGAAGAAGGAAGACCTGTCGAAAGAGAAAAGATCTTAGAAAAAGTACCTAAAAAAAGATTCATGAAAGAATATCCCGCCTACAAAGACATGAGATCCAGGGGTTATGTTTTAAAGGAGGCTTCGGACCCTGCTTCATTCAGAGTCTTTCCCCGAGGAGGCGGTCCTGGCCAAACACCTACAAAATATTGGTTGTGTACCCATAGAGAAAAGGAAATATTTTACTTGAAGAATATTTTAGCCGCTGATAAGAAGATCTCAAATCTTGGCAAGATAACGATGATGGCTTTAGTGGATGAAGAGGGGGATGTAACTTACTACAGATTTTCGACGATCGACTTAAAAGGAAGAGTGAATAAGTACCGAGGAAAAAAGTTGAAAGGCCATATATATGGAGATAATTGCATAATAAAAAGAGACTACGAAGAGCTTCATGACAAAAACTTTTACGGATTCAAAGACCGACAAGGACTCAAGTTGTCTTTTTACGAAACACTTTACTTAACGGATAGAAGTATTCTAGAGGTAGATACCAACGCTCTTGAAGAGCTGCATTCCGAAAAAGAAGATTTTGAGTTGATGAACAAAGTTTACAGGGACCTTAGAGAAAGAGGGATGATCCCCAAAACGGGTTTTAAATATGGGGCGCAATTCAGAGCTTACGCAGGAAATCCAGATGATATACACGCCGAGTATATCGTGCAGCCAGTGAAAAAGGATCACGTGTGCAGATGGTATGAGGTGAGTAGAGCGGTACGAGTAGCTCACAGCGTTAGAAAAGACTTTATCTTTGGTATACAAGATGATGATGGAGTATCTTACCTGAAGATAAAACGAGAAACGCCCTAGGTTCTTTTTTCCTTCAGCTCTTTAGCTATCTTCTTGAGTACTTTATGCTTACTACCCCTTTGTTTCGGTATGAATATCCTGCCGTTCCTCTTATACCAAGTGGCGGGATGATGTTCGTTTTCTTCCAATCTATTGGGTATGTTCCAAGAATCTAGTATGTCACCTATCTCTTCTATCTTCGGTGAAGACACAGCCAACTCTGAAGGAACTCTCCTACCTTGAGACCTAAATATGTTTTTATCAAAATATTCTGGATAGATTATCCATGTTTTTCTCTTTTTCCTGACCATCCTATTCCTCGATCAGAACGGCGTTCATGACACCGTCTTGTCCTGGTCTAGAAGTTATCTTGGCTTTGCCCTTTTCGGTCTCGACTACTGCTCCTTTGTTCAAAATGTTCCTCTGGACATAGTTAGGGTTGGCCGGGTTCTTTATAACGTTTTTCATCTCAACCCTTTTAACGTTGCCTTCGCCGTCCGACAAGTTTACTTCTCCGGCACCAACGATCCTCACTTTTCTGTTGTTGCCTCTGCTCTTTATTATCTTTCTTTTGTGTTCTGAGATCATCGGTAGTTCATAGTCTCTACTGATCTCAAACTTCCTTTTCTTCCGGTGATAGAATCTTTTACCGCCTGTTATCTTTCTATTCGATTTACCTTGCCAGTGAGTCATCGTAAATCCTCGACAGCATTCAGTGAAGGGATGATATTTAAGTTTTGCCTTCGGTAAAATGATATCGCCCCAAAATTTTAAATCCTATCAATAAATTGTAGGTGATGATTTGGTGAAATAGCATGAATAAAACGCATATAATCGTATTGGCTATAGGACTGATCTTAGTCGTTGGAGCCTTTGCCGGATGTATCGGCGAAGACGATGATGACGATGAGAACGGTGAGAACGACAACGG
>PUNG01000096.1 GCA_003551675.1 Thermoplasmata archaeon | reverse complement strand
CGGTCACGTGCCTTTGGGTGCGGGCTGATGCTGGTCAGAAGGTGCTAAGATGAAACCAGATCTTGGTGAAGTTATTCTGTACCAGTCCGAAGAGGGTAAATGCGCCATTGAGGTCTGTCTCAAGGATGAAACAGTCTGGCTCAGTCTGAATCAGATGGCGGAACTTTTCGGACGAGACAAGTCAGTAATTTCCCGTCACTTACGCAATATTTTTCATGAGGGCGAACTATTCAGGGAGGCAGTTGTTGCAAAAAATGCAACAACTGCCTCTGATGGTAAAACATATCAGATAGATTATTTCAACCTGGATGCCATCATTTCCGTTGGCTATCGGGTAAATTCTAAGCGCGGCACCCAGTTCCGAATCTGGGCCACGCAGGTTTTGAAGGATCATCTGGTGCGGGGCTATACCCTGAATCAGCGGCGTTTGGCTGAGAAGGGCTTAGAAGAACTGAAGCAGGCCCTGGCATTAGTGGCTAACACCCTGGGCAACCGCGAACTAATCAGCGATGAGGGCCAGGCTGTGCTGGAGGTGGTTGGCCGCTATGCCCGCGCCTGGCAGCTTCTTCTTCAATATGATGAAGAGCGCCTGTCTGTTCCCGAATCACGACATGGGGTCAGGGTCAGCCTGAAAACAGAAGATGTGCGGCAGGCTATTGCCGCCCTGAAAAAGGAATTAATGGCCAGAGGTGAAGCGACTGACTTCTTTGGACAGGAACGTGGCCATGGTCTTGAGGGAATCATTGAGGGCATAGATCAAACCTTTGGGGGCCAGGAACTGTATCCTGATGTGGAGAGTAAAGCGGCCCATATCCTATATTTTGTGATCAAGGATCATCCCTTTATTGACGGCAACAAACGGATCGCTTCTTTTCTTTTTGTGCTTTATCTGCAGCAAAATGGCCTGGAAGGCGGGAAAAACTTTGACGATCGTGCTCTGGTGGCGCTGGCCCTGCTTGTCGCAGCCAGCGAACCGGGGCATAAAGATCTGCTGGTGCGGCTGATTATGAATTTGATTACGGAGGAAAAATAAATATGTCCGATCCCATCCTCCCCCCTTTAAAGCCCATCCCGGTCAAGGACCGGGTTTCGGCGTATTTCGTCAGCCCGGGCCGTCTCGATGTCCTGGACGGGGCATTTGTGGTGGTCGATAAAAACGGAGTCCGCAAGCATATTCCCGTGGGCAGCGTTACCTGTCTCATGCTTGAGCCCGGCACCAGGGTCTCCCATGCTGCGGTAACTCTGGCTTCGCGTGTGGGATGCCTGCTGGTTTGGGTGGGCGACTCTGGTGTGCGTCTGTATTCAGCCGGTCAGCCCGGAGGAGCGCGGGCCGACCGGCTGTTGTACCAGGCGCAGCTTGCCCTGGATGATCAGGCCCGGCTCAATGTGGTACGCAAGATGTATGAGCTGCGCTTCAAGGAAAAGCCGCCTGACAAAAGAAGCGTGGAGCAGCTTCGAGGCATTGAGGGGGTTAGAGTCCGGAAAATGTACGAACTGATGGCCAGGCAATACAAGGTGCCCTGGAAAAGTAGAAACTATGACCACACCCAGTGGGGCAGCGGTGACATCCCCAATCGCTGTCTGAGCGCCGCCACTGCTTGTCTGTACGGTATTTGCGAGGCATCAATCCTGGCTGCAGGCTATGCCCCGGCCATTGGCTTTATTCATACCGGAAAGCCCCAGTCCTTTGTTTACGATATAGCCGACCTGTTCAAATTTGACACCGTGGTACCGGTGGCTTTCAGGACAGCGGCTCAAAAGCCCCGCGATCCCGAAAGGAAGGTGCGTCTGGCCTGCAGGGAGTCGTTTCGGCAGAATAAGCTGCTCAAGAGAATTATCCCCGCCATTGACCAAGTGCTGGCGGCAGGAGGTCTGAAACCTCCCAAGGCGCACCCCGAGGCGGTTTCCGTTGCTATTCCCAACAAGGAGAATATTGGAGATGCTGGTCATCGTGGTTGAGAACGCCCCGCCGCGATTGCGGGGGAGATTGGCGGTCTGGCTTCTGGAAGTTCGAGCCGGTGTGTATGTTGGCAAAGTCTCCAGGAGGGTCAGGGAAATGATCTGGGCCAATGTCACCGAAGGCATTGCGGAGGGTAATGCAGTCATGGTCTGGAGCACAAACACCGAGTCCGGATTCGATTTTCAAACCTTAGGCCCCAACCGCCGGATACCGGCGGAAATGGACGGCTTGAAACTGGTTTCTTTTCTGCCTGAAACCAATGAGAAAGATGAAGATACAGGGCACTAAAATCATTGTATATTTGTTGGTACATTTTTGTTCATTGAAAAATGAATAGGATTTCAATAGATTGCAGGAAGTGAGTTCCCCACGCCTGTGGGGATGAACCGAACTTCCATATTCAAATATGCAGAAAACCGATGAGTTCCCCACGCCTGTGGGGATGAACCGATCTAACAGAAAATTTATATAATTTGTGGTCTGAGTTCCCCACGCCTGTGGGGATGAACCGAATTTGGCGCCATTGAAGGGCGACCTTCATATGAGTTCCCCACGCCTGTGGGGATGAACCGGTATATCTTCCTCAAATTCATCCACTAAACCAGAGTTCCCCACGCCTGTGGGGATGAACCGCCAGTTATCAAATTCTTTTTTTTCCCGAGCATGAGTTCCCCACGCCTGTGGGGATGAACCGG
>PUNG01000041.1 GCA_003551675.1 Thermoplasmata archaeon | reverse complement strand
GGCTGGGAGATCGATCCGGAATGGATCGTTTACACTAACAGTATCACTTCGAGTCTCAGCATCGCTGTCAGGACCTTCGCTGATCTGGGTGATTCAGTTGTCATCCAACCTCCGGTTTATTTCCCATTTTACTCACTGATCAAAAACAGTGGATGTCAGGTTCTAGAGAACCAGTTGAAATATGATGGTGGAAGATACAATATGGACTTCCAGGATCTTCAACAGAAGTTCTCACCCGATGACGAAGAACGGGATAGAACCAGCATGATGATACTCTGCAACCCCCACAACCCCGTAGGTAGGGTTTGGACTGAAGAAGAATTAAACAGAGTCGCCGAGTTGGCTTTAGAAGAGGACGTCATGGTCGTATCAGATGAGATATTCTCAGATTACATCTACAAAGATGACCACACTCCCTTTTCTTCCATATCCGAAGAGATAGCTGAGAATTCCATGACCTTGATAACCCCGGCTAAGAGCTTCAACATAGCCGGTTTGAAGATGGCTATAGCAATAATCCCGGATCCAAACTATAGAAAAAGATTCGAGTATGCTAGAGAACTTTTAGTAAAACAACCGAATATCTTAGCTCTAACGGCTCTAAGAGCTGCATACGAACACGGAGATAAATGGATGGACTCCCAGTTAGAATATCTTGACGAAAATAAGAGGTTTGCCTTAGATTTTATCGAAAATAACATACCGAAGGTAAGCGCCGTAGAACCCGAAGGGACCTTCCTGCTGTGGATAGATTTCAACGAACTGAACCTCGATCCTGACAAGCTCAACGAACTCATCCTTGACAAAGCAAAAGTAGCTCTTATCGAAGGACAAAAGTTCGGGTCCGGAGGGGAAGGATTCATGAGGCTCAACTTCGCCTGCCCTAGAGAAACCTTGAAAGAAGGTCTACAGCGTATCAAGAACGCAGTGGAAGATTATTATCGATGAAGTCTTAACTGCCGTAAACACTAGGACATCCTTTACATTCTTCCAAATAATGATCACATCTCTCACAATCGGTGCCACATGGAGGTTCATCTCTTTCTACGACTTCTCTCGACATACCAAAGTGTTTCGAGAAGAAAACTTCCACATCTGACAGTCCAAGTGTCTTCTCCGGTTCCTTTTCAACTCCTTCCAACCACCATCTGTGGTCTTCAGGTATGGAAAACAGCAAAAGCAACATATCACCCTTCACCACGTTCATCACGCTGTGGGGACAATCATCGAAAAGACCGCATATCTTTGTAGCAACATCCTCGTCTTCTGCTCTACCCACCAAAACCCCTAATAGTTCCATGGATAACATAACATATTTGAGACATATATAACCCTTTCATGATATTGAACAGATCCACAACAACATCAAACCCTACGGATCTCTTTTTCGATAGCTTCCCGTATCCCTTCTTCAGGTGCCTCGTAGCCCCAGGATATCTCTTCACCGTTGACAAATATCCCACGATATATACCGTGTTCAATTAGATCATCTCTATCATCGATCCTATATTCATTCAACAAAACTCTTTCACCGTATCCGTCAGCTATCTTCTTAACTCTATTCGCCTCGATCACACTGGTTTGGCAGAAGGTATTCCAGAAAAGGTCTATCACGACCTTTCCTTCGACCGGTTCGTATTCATAGTTACCCTCCAAAAAATCGACCTCACCTACGTCTCCATCGAAAACTTTGCACATCAAAGCCTCGGTTAGCCCATCCTCCAACACCCTGCTTTTCAAGACCTTGAACCCAACTTTTTCAAAGAACTCACCGGGCATGAAAAAGAAATCGGAGAAATAGGCCCTTGTTATTACCCCCTTCTTACCCTGTTCCTTAGCTGCCTTTTCTGCAGAATCTATCAATGCTTTTCCTACCCCTTTATCCCCCTCCTCCGAAACTAAACACGGGATGAACATCAAGTCTTCTCCCAGTGGACCCCATGGTGAGATCTCGATAGGCAGCACGTAGATGAAACCTACACGGTCCCCATCTAAAAGAGCCACTTTGATCCGGAGCCCTCTTTCATACATCTTTTTGAACCATCCATTTCTGATCTCAGAACAGATATCTATCTCTTTAGATTCGTTTACGTGGGTACATGTCCCTACATAATATTCATCACTACCTTCAATATCCCTAACTTCGATCTTTTTGTACGACATGTCAACCACCTCTCAACGATAGGGATATTGACGTATAAATTGTTTTTTCAAATCATAACGACCTTCTAACCTAAAAAGAAGGAACTCAGGGCCAGATGATCATCTTTATAGCTATCAAGAACAGAAATATACCGATAACAGTCCGAAATTTATCTTTAGGTATCTTATCCACGATGTTTTTACCAATATAAGCACCTATAAGGGTCCCAGCTATCAAAATCGGCGCGGCGTGACATCCTCCCACACAGCAGAGCCGTGGGGCTTCCCTACCGACAGGATGAAAACATCCGGCCCCTTTGGTCATCTAAGGTTTACGACCGATGGGCGAAGGCAGTGCCACGCTACCGTTACTCATATCCGTGAGGACTCTGAGTTATCTCGTTTTACGTCGGTAGATGGTTCGTGCTTACTTTTGTTAAAGCGGACACCTACCGCTAGTTTGAACCAAGTCGCCGAGAGGTCATCTCGACTAACAGATATACATATGATGGGGACGATATAT